>JAJYDH010000016.1 GCA_021777685.1 Planctomycetota bacterium
ATGGCGTCTGCCACCTCCGAGCCCTGTTCCTAAGCGAGGAGGGCCAATGGGAAGCGTTCTGGGCGAGGCCCTCAAGGGCGGCCTGAGGTCGCTACCTACTTCAAAGACGCCTACCCCCTTGGCGACCTTGTCACCCCGACGACGAGTGGCCCTCGATCCGAAATAATCCGCCAAGGCGCATCATTTGCATCCAGCTTGATCAGTATGGACGGTCCCTCTCATCTCGCGGTCCTGTCCCCGGAACAAGCCGCGAGGGCGCCGTCGGGTGAAACTGTGAGGCTCGTTCTTCGCCTCGGGCCGGAGTAATTCTGTTGTGTGGCTAACCATGGAACGGACGTTGCAAGTGCTACTGGTCGAGGACGCACCCTTCTTGCGCTATGCGTTCGGGCGACTCCTCCGCATGCAAGGGTTCGACGTCAAGGAAGCAAACGACGGCCAGGAGGCGCTCGACTGCCTGGCCGAATTCCGGCCCCATCTGATCCTCACGGACCTGATGATGCCGGTCATGGGCGGCGTCGAACTGATCAGGCACATCCGCGCCAATCCTGATCTGGACGACGTGCCCGTGGTCGCGATCACCGCCGACGCCACCGATCACGCCGAGCAGGCGGCCCGCGAGGCGGGCGCGGTGGACGTCATCACCAAGCCGATCGACCTGACCGCCCTGCTCGACCGGCTCAAGGTCCTGGTCCCCTGACCGGCCCCCGTCGTCGACCCGGATCATCGGGACACGAGAGCGGCCGGGCCCGCCCGATGCGTCGGGCGGGCCAGGCTATTTTCCGGCGCCGATCGGCGGGAGGGCCGCGTCAGAAGAAGCTCTGCACGAGTTTGTAGATGTCCTTGCCGTTGATGAACACGATCAGGCCGAGGACGAACACCACGCCGGCGATCGTGATCCGGTTCAACGCCGCCTCGGGCAAGGGCCGCCCCTTGACCTTCTCGGCGACGAGGAAGCAGAACTGGCCGCCGTCGAGCGGCGGGATCGGCAGGAAGTTGAGCACCGCCAGATTCACGCTCAGGATGCCCAGGAAGTGGAAGAAGGGCGCCCAGCCGCTGCTCGCCGACGCGTAGGCCATGCCCGCGATCGGGATCACGCCGCCCAGCGCATCCCCCCCGACCCGGCCCTGGAAGAGGCTCCGGAAGATCTTGAAGATCCCGCGGACGTTCTCGACCGTCTCGTCCCAGCCCCGGGGGAGCGACTCCGCCAGACCGAGAGCCGGCATCTGCCGGAACAGGGGCAGGAAGACCAGCCCCCGGATCGGGTGGTAGCGGTCCTTGACGACCTCGGGCTTGACCGCGATCGGCTTGTCGGACTTGTCGGTGGCCAGCTCGATCGAGGCCCAGGGGACTTCCTGGATCGCGGCGAAGGCCCGGGGCCAGCCGGGCGTCTGGCCGCCGAGGTCGATCGTCAGCGTCCTGGGCTTCGACTTCTCGCCGGGCTCCTTCGCCGGGACGATGACCATCGACCTGAGCGTGTCGCCCGGCTTGATCCCGGCCTTCGAGGCGGGAGAGCCCTCGGCGACCGCCTCGACCTTCGGGCCGACCTGGAGCGCCAGTCCCAGGCCCGGGACGTCGAGCGGGACGGGGCGATTCGCCATCGCCGCCTGGTCGACCCACGCGGGAGAGTCGTCCGGCGTGACCTTCACCTCGACCTTCGACGGCTTGCCGCCCTCGGGCCGGGCGATCGTCAGGGCGATCTCCTTCCCGGCGGCATCCCGGCAGTACTCGGGCAGGGCCATCGGGTCGAAATCGGCCTTGCCGTCGACCTGCTCGATGACGTCCCCTTCCTTGATCCCGGCCTTCGCCGCCGGGGAGTCGGGCCGGACCGCCGCGACCGGCCCGGGGGCGAGCCGGAGGCCGAAGTCGACGAAATTGTGCGGCGGGAGCGTCACCTTCCGGAGGGTCGGGGCCTTGCCCGCCGGGTCTTTCGCCTTCTCCTCGACCTCGACGACGATCGGGACCCCCTTGAGGGGCTCGATCTTCCGGAGGTAGTCCTCGTGGTCCGCCACCGGCTGGAGCGGGCCGCCCTCGGGGCCGACGGCGACGACCCTGTCCTTCCCCTTGAAGCCGCCGGACGGGCCGGACGGGTTGGCCGCGTCGCCGGGGAGGGTCTCGAACGGGAGCCTGGGGCTGAGTTCCAGGCTGTTGGAGAAGTAGATCCCGATGGCGGGCGTCTCGGCCCCTTCGGCGCGAAGGGGCTCGATGTCGACGGATCGCTCGGCGTCGATCCCCGGGCTCTTGAGCGTGAACCGGACCTTCTCCCCGGCCCCGCTGAGCATGACCCGGTTCAGGACGTCCTTGTAGCCCACGTCGCGGCGGCCGTTGATGGCGACGATCTCATCCCCGGCGCGGAGCCCGGCCTTGTAGGCGGGGGAGCCGGGCAGGACGCCGCCGATCCGGGCGGGCTGGTCGGGATAGCCCTGGGTGTAGTAGAAGGTGAAGCAGGCGATCCCGAGCAGGATGTTCATGATCACGCCGGCCGTGATGATCTGCATCCGGGCCCAGACCGACTTGTTGTTGTAGGCCCGGGGGTCGGTCGACTTCTTCTCGTCGTCGGCCGCCTCCTCGACGTTCTCGCCGAGCATCTTGACGTAACCGCCGAGCGGGAGGGCGGCCAGGATGTACTCAGTCTCGCCCCAGGTCGGCGGGTCGCCCGGCCCGGGGGGACGCGAGCCGGTGCCGACGCGGAGCCCGACGCCCCGCCGCCACGAGGCCAGCGTCGGCCCGAAGCCGATCGAGAACTTCTCGACCTTCACGCCGTTCCATTTGGCCAGCAGGAAGTGGCCCAGCTCGTGGATGAAGATGACGAACCCGAGGCCCAGGGCCACCTTGAGGATGTTCCAGACGACTTCGGCGGTCTCTCTCAGGCTTTCCAACGGCCTACCTCCTGCCTGGCCCAGGCGTCGACGCGCCAGAGCACATCGAGGGTGGGCCGGGGGTCGAACGGATGATGGTCCAGCGCCGAGCGGCAGGCCCGGGGGATGTCGAGGAAGCCGATCTCGCGGGCGAGGAACCGGGCGACGGCCGCCTCGTTCGCCGCGTTGAGCGCCGCCCCGGCGGTCCCGGCCCGCCTCATGACCTCGAAGCCGAGGTCCAGCGCCGGGAAGGTCTCGCGGTCGGGCGGCTCGAAGTGGAGCGACATCGCGCGGGTCAGGTCCAATAGCGGGCAGGGCCCGGCGACCCGGTCGGGGTAGGTGAGCGCGAGCTGGATCGGCAGCCGCATGTCGGGCGGCGAGAGCTGCGCCACCACGCTCCCGTCGACGAACTCGACCATCGAGTGGACCACGCTCTCGGGGTGGACGACCACCTCGATCTGACCCGGCTCCAGGCCGAACAGCCAGCGGGCCTCGATGACCTCCAGCGCCTTGTTCATCAGCGTGGCCGAGTCGATCGAGATCTTCGGCCCCATCTTCCAGGTCGGGTGCCGGAGCGCCTGCTCGGGCGTGACCCCGGCCAGCTCCCGGGCCGACTTGCCCCGGAACGGCCCGCCCGAGGACGTCAGGATCACCCGGCGGACCTCCTTCGGGCCGCCGCAGGCCATCGCCTGGAAGATCGCCGAGTGCTCGCTGTCGACCGGCAGGATCGCGGCATTCCGCCGCCGGGCCAGGTCCATCACCAGCGGCCCGGCGACGACCAGCGTCTCCTTGTTCGCCAGGGCGACAGTCTTGCCCGCCTCCAGCGCCGCCCAGGTCCCCTCCAGCCCCGCGGCGCCGACGATCGCCGTCAGGACCCGGTCGGTCGAGGGGTCGGAGACCATCCGGGCGATCCCGTCCCGGCCGGCGAGCAATTCCACGCCCGACCCGCGCAGCTCGCCGTCCATCTCGGACGCGGCCGAGGGGTCGGTCACGGTCACGAAGCGCGGCCGGAAGGCGAGGGCCTGCTCGATCAGCTCGCCCCGGCGGGAGTGCGCGCTGAGGCCGAACGCCCGGAGCCGGGCCCCGCCGTCATGCTCGACCACGCTGAGCGCGCTCCGGCCCACCGAGCCGGTCGAGCCCAGGATCACGACGTTCTGTAGGTCGCCCGGCGGCATCCGTGGATCGGTCTCCTCGCCATCGGCCGTCCCCGCATCGAAACGGCTACTCTAATCGATCCGGCTCGGGCGGCGAAAGGGGTATCGGGCCCGTTTGTGGCCGATCGACGGACGGCCGTTTCGACGCAAGTGCCTTGGAAATCGAAATTTAAGCCTGCAACTTGGTTCGTGGCGTCGGGCCCGATCGTCGCGAAAAACGAACCCAAGGCCGCCGGCCCCGACCTGTGCAAGACAAAGCCAATCGCCCGGGTCTTGCGGTCCCGAACCAAAGCCAACCCGCCGACAACCCAATTTCCATTCGAAGCCAAGGCTCGGCGAACCTCGTCGCTCCAAGTCAAACCCAACGATCGGCGGGGCGACATCGTGCGCACTCCAACTCGAAGCCAAACTCGCGACCACCGCGACGGGTCGCCGATCGCCCGGTGATCCCGGCCGACCGGCCCGGCATCCATCCTTAAATCATCGCCCGGGGGGCGGCCTTCGAACACACTCTTTCCCGTGATCCATGTGAGGGTTGTGGCGGGTCGGCTCGCCGGCGATAATGCGCCGGGCGGGTCGATCCGCGAGCGGTGCGTCGGCGACCTTGGGGCCATACCCACCTTGATCGAGCGAACGGAGAGGACAGGGCGATGAGGAACATCCTGCCGACGGCCGTGCTGCTCCTCTCCCTCGCCGGCGCGTCGAGGGCCGAGGAGTCGAACTCGTACGCCCGGCGGGCCCGCGAGGTGACGGAGCACATCCAGAAGGATTTCTACGACCCCCAGAGCGGCGTGTATTTCAAGTCGATGACCATCCGGAAGCCGGATTACGTCTGGCTCCAGAGCGTGATGCTGTCGAACCTCGTCGCGGCGGCGAGGGCCGAGCCGGCCGCTTACGCCCCGGTCCTGGAGAAATACTTCACGGCGCTCGACGCTTACTGGGACCCGAAGGTCGCGATCCCCGGCTATGAGGCCGCGCCCACGAAGGGGAACGGCCACGACAAGTACTACGACGACAACGCCTGGATGGTGATCGCGTTCCTCGAAGCCTACGAGATGAACCGCGACCCCCGCTACCTCGCCCGGGCCGACGAGACGCTCAAGTTCGTCCTGAGCGGCTGGGACGAGGAGCTGGGCGGTGGGATCTGGTGGCATCAGGGGCACAAGGACGGCACCAAGAACGCCTGCTCGAACGGCCCGTCGGCCGTGGGATGCCTCCGGCTGGCCAGGTTCCGCGAGGATGAGGCGCCCGCCCTGATCGAGCGGGCCCGGAAGATCGTCGCATGGACGATGGGGGCCCTCCAGGCCGAGGACGGGCTGTTCGACGACCGCAAGGTCGTCGCCACCGGCGAGGTCAAGCGCGGCAAGCTGACGTACAACTCCGCGCTGATGCTCCGGGCCCAGCTCGGCCTGTATCGGGCCACCGGCGAGAAGGCTTACCTGGAGCAGGCCCGGCGGATCGGCAAGGCGGGCGACTGGTTCCTGGACGCGAAGACCGGCGTCTACCGCGACGCGCTCCGATACGCCCACTTCATGGTCGAGGCCGACCTGGAACTGTACCGGGCCACGGGCGAGGATTACCTCCTGAAGCGGGCGAGGACGAACGTGGACGCCTATTACGAGAACTGGAAGGCGAAGCCGCCCGAGGACATGATCTCCAACGCCGCCATCGGGCGCGTGCTCTGGCTGATGGCCGAGACCGAGACCGAAGCCGGCCGGGCCTTCTGGAAGCGTTCGGATCGGGCGACAGATCAGTAACGCCTCTCGGTCGTCGGGCCGACGGCTCATGGACCCTTGGGCTTCTCATCGACCGGGCCATCAATGGGAACATATCCCTCGGGAATCGTCCTGAGATAGGGGCCGACCAGGCTTTCGACGCTCGCGGGATACTCGCCCTTTTCCCTCTTGTGGAGCTCGTTGGCGAGCGTGATGAGGAGAGACCCGAAGGTCGAGCGGTCGCGCTTGAGAGCCCGGTCCATCGCCGCGAAGTTGGGCGCGAGGATCTCGGCGTAGATCGTCGTGTGGAACCATCGGGCCAGGTCTTCGGGCGAGAGGGCCTTGACCGCGTCGGGCGCGTCGGCTTCGGGGGCGTACAGTTCGAACCCGGCGGCCGCGCCGGGCGGCGTCGGGCCGGGGGGCGGGGTCAGCTTCGCGAACGGCGGCCGTGTCGACCTGGGCCGGTCGCAATAGGCCAGCCAGTTGGCGATGACCAGGCGAAACACCCGTCGCGATCGTTCGGGCTCACGCTTGAGCGACCGCTCGGCCTGGAAGAAGGCGCGGCCGGGGCCGCTCGACGACCAGTTCCAGGTGTGGGTCCGGCCGACCAGCGGGATCAGCTTCGCCGGGTCCTCGAACGCGGGGTCGGCCATCGTGTTGAGGAAGATGAGGTACTCGCCCTTGAACGAGACCGAGGATGGCGGCGTCATCGATTCGGCCTCGATCGCCGCGTCGAGCGCCCTCCGGAGCATCGTCGAGTCGACATCGGGGTCGGTCGCCATCGCCGAGATGCGGGACGAGGCCATCGCCCCGAGCGCGATGCCGACCAGTCGCTCGATCGGCACCCCTCGCCGGCCGCAATGGCGGCTCGATCGGAGGACGGCGAGATACCAGTCGAGGGCCCCGTTCAGGTCCCCCGCGGCCTCCAGCCGGGTCGCCTCCAGGATCGCCAGGCGGCCGAACGACCGCATTCCCTGGATCACCGGCAAGACGGTCGCGACGTTCATCTCCCTGGGCGAGATGTACAGGGCGTCGGGGCGGGCCGTGCCCTCCCTCCAGATCGCGAGAGCCTCGCGATTCGTCCCGAGCCATCTACGCTGGTCGGCACTCGCCGAGCCCCAGTCGCCCGCCCAGACGCCCGAGGGGTTGGTCGGGTCCTTCCCCAGCTTGTCGAAGGCCCTCCTGTAGAAGGTGAAGGCGTTGACCTCATCCGGGATCGGCCGGGCGAACTCGTCGATGTCGAAGGGCTCGCCGACCTCGGGCAGGCCGCTCAGGCTCGTGGCCTTGAGTGTGATCAGGATCGCCAACGCGATCAGGACGGCCGGGCCGACGGTCCAGAGCCGCCGCCGTCCTCGGTGAGCATGTGTCGGCTGGCGCGTCTCGGTCGTCAAGGTCGGGCCCTCGTTCGGATCGAGTCGAGGTCGGCCCTCGAACTCGGAAAGCCTAACGAGAGGAAGCCGGTCCAGTCAACGACAAGTGTAGGACGAGGTTCCGATTCGGGTCTACCCGCCGATTCCGCCGGCCCGCCGATGCGTTCTGGCATGAGGTCGATGTGACTTTCTTGTAGGGCGGGTCAGCGGCAGCGAAACCCTCCAGTGCTCGGCGAGGCCGTCTCCGGCGGGTTTCGCTGCCGCTGACCCGCCCTACAAGACAGCCGGCAGTCCCCGTTCTCGCCGGACGCGCAGGGAGCTGGGGACGGGCACGCGGCCGGGTACGGCCGCAGACAGTCCCCATTTCCCTCGCCCGAACGACTTTTGAATGACGCTGCCGAGTTCTCGGCGTTCCTTGACGATTGCCGAGCCGGCTTCATATCCTGATGGAATCGCACCGTGAAAACCGGGGCCACGCCGATGAAGAAGCGTCGAGAGGGATTTGGCCCGTCCATCCTTGATGTCCTGGAAGACCGGATCGTGCCAAGTTCCGGGGGGCTCGCGGTCCATGCGTCGGCGACCGGCCTGGCGTCGGCCGGCGCCGAGGTCCAGGCGGCTTATTCCGCGTTCGCGACCTCGGTCCGACAGTCCGAGTTGGCGCTCCTGCCGGGCGCCTCGGGTACCGCGGCTTCGGTCTCGGCCCAGGTCTCGCAGGAGGTCTCGACCCTCGGGAACGCGATCGCCTCGGCCGTCCAGGGCGTCGCGAGCGGCAACGCCGGGTCGCTGCTCTCGCGGCAGTTGACGGGCGCCTCGCCGGGCAGCCTCGCTTCGGGACTCAACCAGGTGATCCTGGCCGCCTCGGCGGGTTCGGCCGGCGGGACGGTGCCGCCGGCTACGCTGCCCCTGTTGTTCACGGCGGTCGACGGGGCCATCGCCGCGTCGCTCAACTCGACGGCCGTCGAGGTCTCGATCGACGTCGCCGTCCACGCCTCGGGCGCCGGGGGGACGGGCTCGACCGGCTCGCCGGTCAATACCGCCCAGTACGCATCGAGGGTCAACGCCGGTTACGCCGGGTTCGCCACGTCCGTCAGGCAGGCCGAGAGCGCGCTTGTCGGCCCCGGCGGGGCGACGGCCGCCGTGAACCTCGCGGTCGTGATGGGGGAGCAGATCCAGTCGCTCGCCTCGACCGTGGCCGGCGCGGCCGGGGGCGCGAGCGCTTCCGTGATCCGCGGGCAATTCCTCGGCTCGACGCCGTTCGCGCTGGAATACCAGCTTGCGAGCCTCATCTCGGCCTCGGCGACGGGTTCGGCCGACGGGTCGGTGCCCGCATCGTCGTTGCCGCTCCTGTTCACGGCGATCGACGCGGCGATCGCCTCGTCGTACAACACCTCGGCCGTGGAGGGGAACCTGCTGGCCTACGCCCCGCCGGTCTCGATCATGCAACTGAACGGCAAGGGCGCCGACACCACCCTCTTCAGCTCCTACGGCGTCTTCTTCGCGTTCTGATCGCCGCGAGGTCTCGGGGCCGACGCGCCTGATTTCCCCGGTGAGAGGTGGATTGGGTTTGAATCCGGCCGGTCGATCGGTTCCAGTAGACGTAGACCGCCCACATCCGGCGGCGCCGGAGTGGCGCCGACCGTCGCCCTTGCCTCGCGGACTTTCGGGGAGAAGATCGATGACGTCCCGCCTGCTTGCAGCCCTCGGACTGGCCTCCCTGATGGTCGGCCTCGCCTCCGCCCAGGACAAGCCGACCCTCCTCGACAAGCCCTCGGCCGAGGCCGCGGTCAAGAAGGCGCTCGAGGCCGCCGGCGACGACCTGCCGAAGGCGATCTCGATCCTGGAGGCCGCCCAGAAGCAGTTCCCCGACAGCCGGGAGGTCATCTTCCTCCTCGGCGCCATGTCGGTCGTCCAGGGCGAGGACACCAAGGTCCAGGCCGACCGGATTGCCCTGTTCCACAAGTCGACCGCGGCGTTCGCCCGGCTCTCGCAGCTCGGCAAGGAACTCAAGCCGAACGAGAAGGGCTTCATGGGCCGGAGCCAGATCGGCGAGGCCCGCGCCCTCTCGCTGGAGGGCAAGACGCAAGAATCCCTGGCGACGATCAAGAAGGCCATGACCCTGGGGTTCGACGACCTCGACTCGCTCGAATCGGAGAAGGATCTCGAAAGGGTCCGCAAGCTCCCCGAATACAGGGCGGCGGTCGAGGCGGCCTACAAGGCGAGCATCGCCGAGCAGAAGAAGGAAGTCGCCGAGGAGATCTCGCAGACCAAGGCGTTCCCCTTCGACTTCGAGCTGAAGGACACCGACGACAAGACCGTCGCCCTGGCCGACTACAAGGGGAAGGTGACGATCGTCGACGTCTGGGGGACCTGGTGCCCCCCCTGCCGCAAGGAGATCCCCCACTTCGTCGAGCTCCTCAAGCAGTACAAGGACAAGGGGCTGGAGATCGTCGGCATCAACTGCAACGAGGAAGGGACCCGCGACGAGGTCAAGGCGACGATCAAGGACTTCGCGAAGAAGAACAAGGTCGAGTACCGCTGCCTTCTCAACGACGACAAGACCGAGGGCAAGATCCCCGGCTTCCAGGGATACCCCACGACGCTCTTCCTCGACCGCTCGGGCAAGGTCCGGCTGATGCTGGTCGGTTACACCCCCAAGGCCCGACTGGAGGCGATCATCGCGACCCTGCTTGACGAGCCCGCCAAGGGCAAGTGATCGCCACCGGCACCATCCCGCCGGAATGGCATCCATATCTCTGATGGACGCGCGGACCTCCTCACGCAGCTCGGGTTGACGCTCCGGTCGTGTTTTTCTAAAGTCCCGATCACTCATGGACGAGGACGACCGCGAGCTTCTCCCGAGCCCCCGGGCGAGGAGGTGCCTTTGTACTGGCGATGGAACGCCCGCCGACTGGCCATCTCGGCCTTCTTGATCCCCCACCTGTTCGCGGTGGCGATCATCAACCTGCCGGACTCGGCGCTCCGGCAGCGGCTGATCGAGCCGGTGATGCATTACCTGGTCCCGATCGGGCTCGATCAGGCCTGGGGGATGTTCGCCCCCAACCCGGTGATGCACCCGATGGTCCTGGAGGTCGTCACGACCGACAAGGACGGCATCCAGCGGATGTTCGCGTTCCCGAAGATGACCGACTTCTCGATCTGGCGAGCGATCCCCCGGGTCCGGCATTCGAAGTTCGCCAGCAACTGCGGCGCGGCCGATCGGCCGAGCCATCGCGAGGTCGCGGCCAAGTATGCGGCCCGGAAGCTCAACATCCCGGCCGCTTCCTATCCGATCGAGGCCGAGGTGCTCTACCAGGTCCGCGAGACCCCGCCGCCCGGCCAGCCGCCGCGCGATCCCATGAAGCCGCCGGTCCCCCAGTCGCTCCAGACGTTCCGATTCTCGACCCCCGCGGAGGTCCAGCAGTGATCCATCCGATCCGGGCCTGGAATGGGTTCTTCTTCGGGCTGACCTCGGCCAGGCCGCTGGGGGCGATCCGCATCGTCTTCGGCCTGCTGGCGCTGGCCAACCTGGCCTTCACCGCGGTCGACCTCGACTACTGGTTCACCGAGAATGGCCTGCTCGTGGGGGCCGACTCGCGGAACATCGCCGGCCCGCTCCAGCACTCGCCGCTCCAGTATTTCCAGGACCAGACCTCGGTCCGGGTGGCGTTCGCCTTCACCGCCACGGCCGCGGCGCTCATGACGATCGGCTGGCGGACGAAGCTGATGAGCATCCTGTTCTATCTGGGGATGCTGTCGATCCACAATCGGAACCTGGTCAGCTCGAGCGGGGCCGACGTCCTGCTGCTGACCTTCGCCTTCAACTTGATGATCAGCCCGTGCGGCGCGGCCTACTCGGTCGACGCCTGGCTCGCGTCGAGGCGACGGGGCACGCTCGCCGAGCCCTTGATCCTCGCCTGGTCCCTGCGGCTGATCCAGATCCAGATCGGCGTGGTCTACACCCTCGCCGCGATCCTCAAGCTGGGCGGCAACCTCTGGCTCAACGGCACCGCGCTGCATTACGTCCTGGCCAACACCGAGGTCTACCGATTCGACCTCGGCTTCCTGACCCGGTATCCGATCCTGATCAACCTGATGACCTACTCGGCCCTGGCGATGGAATTCGCCCTGGCCTTCCTGATCTGGTTCCGAGCGGCCCGCCCGACGGTGCTCATCCTGGGGCTGATGCTCCACACCGGCATCCTGATCACGATCAACATCCCGATCTTTGGCGAGCTGATGTGGACCGGCTACCTCGCCTTCCTGACCCCGCCCGAGTTCAACGCCCTGCTCCGCGCGGTCGACGTCCGACGGCTGTTCCGCCGGCCGACGTCCGAGGCCGCCGCCGTGGACGAACCGGCCGAGGTCGCAACGCCGGCCTTCCGCCCCGCCTCGATCTTCGTCAGGCTCGACGGACCGGCCGCCCTGGCGGGGCCGCACCGGATCGACGTCGCCGCCTCCCGCGCCTTCGAGGACGCCAGGCTCGGGATGGCCGATTGATCCTTCGGCCTCCGGATACCGTCACATCCGGAAGGCATGGTCGATCGACGAGGATCGAATGATCGCGACGAGCCGGCGCCGGTAGCTCCCGACCCCCGGCGCCAGCGAGACCGCCCGTGCCTGGTCGATGACCGCGAGGGCGTCGGCCCCCGCAGCCGCCAGGGGGCGCCCCTGGGCGGCGAGCGTCCGGGCAATGGTGGCCCGGGGCTCGGCGCGGCTCGCCTTCGAGCACTGGCGACACCTCGACGGCCCGGTCCCAGACGTCGCGGAATGGAGGGTGTCGGCGATCCGCCCCGTCGAGGCCCGGGGCTTCGCCCTCGCGGTCCAGGTCGAGCAGGACCCGGAAGGTCCGCTCCAGCCCCTCGGCGTGCCGGGCCCGGAGGAAATCGGCGCGGAGCCAGGAGAGCGTCGAGCACGACGCTCATCAAGGCGGCCGACTCGTCGGGGCTGAACGGCGACTCCCGGAGCCGCTTGGCCAGCGCCGCACCATCGACGAACGAGCGGACCAGGCAGACGGTCCCCTCGACCGGCCCGGCGTCGTGGATGGCGACGATGTTCGGGTGCCGGAGGTCGATCGCGTTGCGGGCCTCGCGGAGGAAGACCCGGTCGTCGGACGGGGAGACCACCGCCTCGGGCCGGCGGACCTTGAGGGCGACCTCGCGACAAGGGACCGCGTCCCAGGCCCGGTACACGACCCCGAACGAGCCGACTCCGACTTTCCCGGCCGCCGGGGCAACCGCAGCTCTGGCTGGACGGGCTTCGACCCGGCGGCCGTCGGGCCGGGCGGGGCCACGACGGTCGAGGCCATCCCGTCGGGACCGCCCAGCTCCTCCCGGAATTCCGCGAATCGGTCGCGATATCGGCCAAGCGAGAGCCCGGGCTCCTTCCGCCGCCGGAATGACCACTCGGCGCGGATCAATTCGAGCAGCGTCGAGCGATGGCGCGTTAGGCTCGGATACCGCCGCAAATAGTCCTCGACCCGGGCCGGATCGCCGAGCTTGAGCCGGAACTCCAGGTCGGCGTGGACCAGCTCGACCAGCAGGGCCAGGCGGCGGGGCTCGTCGTCGGGGAGGAACTCCTGGAGCTTCGGTCAGTCGCCCCGGCTCCAGGCGGCCTCGAAGGCGGCGATCGGCTGCTGGAGCCTCAGCCATTCGGAGTCGGACATCTCCGAGGAGTCGCCCGCAGCCATGAGCGAGGGCCCTCCCCCGCCGGCCCGTTCCCGTCGAGGATCGCCGGTCGGCGACGCCGGTCAGGCCCCGGGCTCGACGGCCTCCAACTCGCCCAGGAGATCCCTGATCCGCCGGAGGACCCGGGCCACGGTCCGCTCCGAGCACCCGCAACGATGGGCGACCTCGGGGGCGGTGTAACCCTGGAAGCTCAGCTCGGCCATGACCCTCTGCGAGGGGGCCAGCCGGCGGATCAGCTCTTCCAGGGTGTCGGAGAGCACCGTCGCCTGGAGCGGCGTCGGCCCCCGATCGATGGCGTCCCAGCAAGGCCCCGAATCGGGGTCGGGCCCGGGGACCGCCTCCCGCCCCACGTCACGCCGGGCCGCCCGCCAGAACTCTTTGCGGTTGAAGCACTTGTGGATGGTGATCGTGGCCAGGAGCGACCAGAGGCCCTCCCAGTCAGAGAGATCGTAGGGGGAGCGGTTGTCCCGCTCCCTCCGGAAGAAGCTGTTGTAGACCGACTGGACCACGTCCTCGGGATCGGCCTTGGCCCGGAACCGGGTGTCGAGCTGGCGGCTCGCCAGGGCGATCCGTCGGTCGACATACCGTCGGAAGATTTCCGCCGCGGCTTCTTCGTCGCCGGCGCGGAGCCGTGAGATCACGGCCGAGAAAGACGGGTCGATGGCCATCGGTTTCGACTCACGGGCGGAGTGAGCGGGCGAGACGTCGCGTCCCTCGATTTTTTTATACCGGAATTTTCCGTGTCATGTTTCAGACATTTTTTCGGATCTACTCAGTAGGAGCGGTCGACGGTGCCGTGAAGCATCGAATCCGACGCAGTGGTCGGATCGCCTCGACGATGAGGCCTCGACGCCATCGGGCCCTCCGTGGAATGAGAGTGTGAGGCGTTTGTTAATCGATCCGTCGAGCCCGATCGACGCCGATGGGAGGAACCCGGTGTGCGACCTTTTCCCGCGAATCTCGCCGCCGGAGGTCCAGCGCGGCCGGAGCCCTCCACCGGCTCGTCTCGAATCGCTTCCCAGCGGGACAGCGTCGCGGAAAGTCACAGAGATTTGACAAGTCGTAGGAGTTACGCGGTTGACGGTTCAGAGCTATCTCGAATCGAAAAGACGGTCAATTCCGGTAGGGTGGGCACCGCCCACCATGCTGCCTCGATCGTGGTGGGCGGTGCCCACCCTACCGGAATTGACCAATCCGAAGCCCGCCGGCTTGGACCGGTTGTCAACTGCGTAACTCCTAAAGTCGGTTCTTCATCAGTTCTGAACCCTGTGCTCTACGACTCGCCGACGGTCGGTCGCGAACCCTCCCCGGCGGTTGAGCGGTGTTCTTGTGCAGGAGTTCGACCAACCTTCGGGGTCGACCTCTCCCCCTTGTGCCGCGGTAAGGACAGCCCCCGGCGAGCCCGAGCCCGACCGCCGTCGACCCGTCGCCGGCAGGACGGTCGGCCCGCGCGGCGAACCACGAGCATCGGATCGATCACCCCCCCATCGCTCCGCGCTCGCGGGCCCGTAGCGGCCGACCGGGAGGGCTCTCGGGCTTGTCGGGGGCCTTAATCGCTCGCGGGCGGCGGCCGGATGGCCCGAGGGTTGCAACTTCCGAGAGGGCAGGAGTCCCACTCCCGGCCCAACCCCCTCGAAGGTCGACCCGATGCCCAGCAAGAACGAGGACCTGCACGGCAACGTGCCGGACAAGTCGAGCGTCGCCCTGCTCCTGATCGACGTCATCAACGACCTGGAGTTTCCCGGAGGGGAAAAGCTCCTGGAGCACGCCCTGCCGATGGCCGACCGGGTCGCCGACCTGGCCAGGCGGGCCCGCCGGGCGAGGGTCCCGGTGATCTACGTCAACGACAACTTCGGCCGCTGGCAGTCCAACTTCCACACCCAGATCGAGCACTGCCTGACGGACGACGTCCGGGGCCGGCCGGTCGCCGAGAAGCTCCGGCCCGAGGACAAGGACTACTTCGTCCTCAAGCCCAAGCACTCCGCCTTCTTCTCGACGACCCTCGACATCCTGCTCGACTACCTGGGCGTGAAGACCGTGATCCTGGCCGGGGTCGCGGGCAACATCTGCGTGCTGTTCACCGCCAACGACGCTTATATGAGGGACTTCCACCTGGTCGTCCCGGCCGACTGCGTCGCCTCGAACACCGAGGATGAAAACCGCCACGCCCTCGACGAGATGGCCAGGGTCCTCAAGGCCGACACCCGCACCTCGGCCGAGGTCGACCTCGACGCCCTCAAGAAAGACCCCCCCTGCCCGCCCAACCCCCAAGGGCAGTCGAGGCAGTTCGCCGGGCGGTGAGGCGGACTTTCATGGCCGCTTGAGAAGCTCAGAGGATGGGACCCGCTTCCCCTCGTCTTCGTGCTTCTCGGCCACGACATCGAGGGCGGCCAAGGCTTTTTCGCGGGCCGTCCGCCAGTCTGACTTCACGGCCGCCGCGATCGCCCAGCCCCCGAGGGTCGTGGCCGCCCCGGGATACCGCTTCCAGTCCGAGGTGAGGCTGACCGCGAAGTTCGGCGGGACGGACGAAGCGCCTCGAGGCCGGGCGGGGCCTCGGTCGTCATCCCCCAGGCCCACGCCCTCAGGTCCAGCTCCCGGTCCTGCTCGGCGGCGAAGCCCAGCAGGTCGTCGCGGCGGTCGACCAGGGTCCGGTGGATCGGGCCGAGCCGGTGCCGGCACGCCGCGACCCGGGCCCCGAGCAGCTCGACGAGGAAGTCGTAGAGCGACAGGCGGTCGGCGTGGCGCGGGCCGGCGACGGCCAGCACGTCGAGCCGGAGCCATCGGGCGATCGCCGCGACGTCGTCGGCCAGGGCGACGGCCGCCCGGCACGCGACCCGGGCCGCGCCTCGGGGCGTGCCATCGCTCCAGCCGCGCCAGGTCCGCCCGGGTCACATCGGCCCGGTTCTCCAGGTAGGTGACCGTCGCCTGCAGCTCGCGGGCCAGGTGGAACACGTCGCCCCGGCACGGGACGTCGGGCCAGGCCATGGCCTGGCCGGCGCGGAGGCCGAGATGTTCGAGCGATTCTTCGCCAGGCCGCTCATGAAGCACCACGAGAAGCCCGGCCCGCTGATCTTCGGGTTCGGCAACTTCAGCAAGTCCACCTTCCCGAAGCCCGACGATTTCTTCGCCCGGCTCGACCCGTTCCTGGCCGCCCTGCCCGAGGGGTTCGGCTATTCGGTCGAGATCCGCAACCCCGAATATCTGACGCCCGGCTACCTCGACCTCCTCAAGTCACGCAACGTCGCCCATGTGTTCAACGCCTGGACGAGGATGCCGTCTCTCGACGACCAAGCCCAGCTACAAGACGCCTTCACCGCCGACTTCACCGTCGTCCGTGACCTCCTGAAATGGGTCCGAGGATACGAAGATGTGGCCAAGACGTTCGAGTCCTACAAGGAGGTCCAACAGCCCTACGAGGGGGCGAGGGCGGGGATGTTGGATATCGTGGGGGAGGCGAGGAAGCCGAAGACCTCGGAGTTCCTGTTCGTGAACAACCGGCTTGAGGGGAATGCTCCGGGGACGATCGAGGCGGTGGTTGGAGGGCTCTGAATCCACGATTGGGGAAGACCGGCATGATGGTCGCCGCCGTTCATTATCTGGTGCTCAGCCCCGTCTTTCGGGCACCACGAGTCCTGGCATGGTGTTGCCAACCGGGCGATGCGTTGGCACCATGAGTCTGTGAAGCGAGCAGTTACGGCCATCCCGGTGACTTGATGTATTCCCCTAGTAGACCATCAACGCAAAAAAGGTAGGATCGTAGGGTCCGCTATTGCGGACCGGAATCGCTGCAACATCAATTCCGGCCTGCAATAGCGGACCCTACAGATTTCGGAGTCCGATCCACCAAATAAGCCTTGTAGGTGTACTAGCCGGGATCTTGGCGTCCGCATCTAGCATGCATGATTGCGCCCGATTAGGATCGATATGCAATACGCTGTGAGAAGGTCTACTGCCTGACCCTCCGCCTCGACGGCGAGGAGGCCGCGGCCTGGAAGCGGGCGCCGGTCCCGAGTTTGCCGAGGCTGGGCGTGGCGGGCTAACTGCCCTGGTGGGCTCTCGAACGGTGGGTGAGCGGTAGCGAAACCCACCGTCCTCCGGTTGCGATCGTCGGTCGTGGTGGGTTTCGCTACCGCTCATCCACCCTACAAGAGCAAAAGATCTCATTGATGAATCAGCTCTATCTGCTCCGCCACGGCCTCGCGGTCCCCCACGGGACGCCCGACATCGAGGATGACGAGCGCCCGCTCACCCCCGAGGGAGAACGCCGGGTCCGCCAGGTCGGCCGGGGGCTCCGACGGCTCCGGGTCAAGCTCACGAGGATCGTCTCCAGCCCCCTGCCCCGCGCCCTCCGGACGGCGGAGATCGTGGCCGACGCGCTGGGCTCGACCGAGTTGATCGAGGTCGCCGACGAACTCCGCGCCGGTCGGGACGCGGCCTCGATCCGCGAGTGGCTCAAGACCCGCCAGGAATCGAGGCTGATGCTCGTCGGCCACAACCCGAGCCTCTCCGACCTCCTGTCCCTCCTCCTGACCGGGAACGAGCTGCAACGCCCGATCTGCGAGCTGCACAAGGCCGGGATCGCCGCCCTCCGGGCCGAGCCCGGCGAGCCTTACCGGGTCGACTGGATCGCCCGACCCCGGCTGTTCCGGCCATGAATCGGGACCTCTGTCGATGAAAGCGTAGGGTAGGGCTTGCCCTGCCGCCGATGGCAGGGCAAGCCTTACCCTGCGAGAAGGTGTCCTGGAGCGACACGCACATGATTCGTCAACTCGTGTTCTCGGTCGTCCTGGCCGCCTCGACCGTCGCCCTCGCCGCCGACGAGAAGGGGGAGGCGAAGTCGCCCCCGACGCCGATCGTGGTCGACCTGACGCTCAAAGGGGGCCTGACCGAGGAGCCCGCGCCGGTCGGGATCGATGGGGCCTCGATCCGGGACAACATCAAGGGCGTGGTCGAACGGATCGGCAAGGCCCAGGCCGACCCGGCCGTGAAGGGGCTGGTCGTCCGGATTCACGGGCTCTCGCTGGGACTGGCCAAGGGGCATGAGTTGCGGCGGGCAATCGCCAGGTTCCGCGAGTCGGGCAAGAAGGCGTATGCCTTCCTGGAGAGCGCCGAGAACGCCGATTACCTGGTCGCCTCGGCCGCCGACGAGATCGTGATGCCCGAGAGCGGCTGGCTGATGCTCAAGGGGCTGGCGGCCGAGGTCACGTTCTACAAGGGGCTGTTCGACAAGCTCGGCGTGAAGGCCGACTGGATGCAGGTCGGCGAGTTCAAGTCGTACGGCGAGCCCTTCACGCGGACCCAGATGAGCCCGGCGTTCCGCGAGGAGATCGCCTCGCTCCTGGGCGACACCTTCGACCAGATGGCCGAGGCGATCGCGAAACGCCAGGGGATCTCGACGGCCGACGCCCGGGCGATCATCGACGGCGGCCCCTACAGCCCCTCGGCGGCGAAGGCGGCCGGGCTCATCAACCGGATCGGCTACGCCGACCAGATCGAGGCCGAGGTCGCGAAGTCGATCGGCGTGCCGTCGATCAAACTCGACGCCAAATACGGCCAGAAGTCCGAGAAGATTGACCTGAGCGGCCTCGCCGGCTTCATGAAGATGATGCAGATGCTCTCCGGCGAGGGGCCGAAGAAGGCGGAGACCTCGGACTCGAAGATCGCCCTGATCTATTGCTCGGGCGCGATCGAGACGGGCAAGTCGACGTCGTCGATCCTCGGCGAGGCGACGATGGGATCGGAGACGGTGGTCAAGCACCTCCGCGAGGCCGAGAAGGATAAGACGGTCAAGGCGATCGTCATGAGGGTCGACTCCCCCGGCGGCAGCGCCCTGGCCAGCGACCTGATCTGGCGAGAGGTCGTCCGGATCGAGAAGCCGATCGTCGCCAGCATGTCCGACGTCGCCGCCTCGGGCGGGTATTACATCAGCATGGGCGCCGACAGGATCTTCGCCGAGCCCGGCACGCTCACCGGGTCGATCGGCGTGACCGGCGGCAAGTTCGTCCTCGCCGGCCTGATGGAGAAGCTCGGCGTGGCGACCGACACCGTCACCGTCGGCAAGAACGGGACGATCAACTCCATCAATCAGCCGTTCACCGACTCCGAGCGGGCGGCGATGAAGCGGCTGATGCACGACACCTATCGCCTGTTCGTCTCCAAGGCGGCCCAGGGGCGGAAGATGCCGTATGACCAGCTCGACAAGCTCGCCGGGGGCCGGGTCTACACCGGGCGGCAGGCCCAGAAACTCGGGTTGGTGGACGAGGTCGGCACGCTCGAAGACGCGATCGCCTCGGCGAAGCAACTGGCCGGCCTGCCCGAGGACTCGAAGGCCGGGCTGCTGGTCCTGCCCAAGGCGCAAGGGTTCCTCGAAGCCCTGGTCGGCCCGCTGGAGGACCGCGACATCTACGCCCCGGCGATCCGCGCCGCCCTGCCCTTGCCCGAGGCCGCCCGCCCCGTCCTCGCGAGGCTCGACATTTTCCGCCGGATCTTCGCCCGCGAGCCGGTCGCGGTCATCCTGCCGTATGATCTGAAGGTCCACTGACCACGCCTCTCCCCGGAGCCAGCCGATGTCGCCGCCGACGCCTCTCTCGCTCGACCAACTCGAAGCCCTCAAGAAGTACAACACGCCGACGATCGCCAACGCGATCGAGATCTTCAACCTCCGGGGGCGGCATCTCGGCTTCCTCCCGCACCAGATCCGCTGCCTGTTCCCGGACCTCGGGCCGATGGTGGGCTACGCGGTGACGTCCGTGACCCAGGCCGCTCCCCCGACCGAGAAGGGGCCGGACCTGAACGCCGACTATCTCCGTTACGTCGCCGCCCAGCCCGGCCCGAAGATCGCGGTGGGCCAGGACCTCGACAACCCGCCCGGGCTCGGGGCGCAGTTCGGCGAGGTCAACGCCACGATCCACAAGAAGCTCGGCTGCGTCGGCCACATCACCGACGGCTGCCCGCGCGACCTCGACGAGGTCCACGGCCTCGGGTTCCAGCTTTACGGGCTCAACCCGTGCGTCAGCCATGCTTATGTCCGACTGGTCGACTTCGGCAAGCCGGTCAAGCTGGCCGGCGTCGAGGTCATGCCGGGCGAGCTGATCCACGCCGACAAGCACGGCGTCTGCCTGATCCCCCTGGAGATCGCCCACAAGCTCCTCGACGCCTGCGCCGAGGTCGAGCGGCTGGAGCGGCCCCTCCTGGAGCATTGCCGGTCGGAAGCCTTCGACCTGGAGGAGTACATCCGGCTCCGGTCGGACATGAAGCCGAAGATCCGGGAATGAGGCCGGCCGGGTCGCTCAGTCGTGGCTCATGGCGACCCGGCTCAGCGCCGACTCGATCAGCTCGGCCCGTCTCGCGTGCATCTGGTCGTGGGTCAGGGCGTTGGCGACGTCCAGGGCGTTGATGCCGAGGTCGCGGAGCTTCTCGCGGTTGTTCGAGGCCCACTCGATCGCGTCGGCCAGCGCCTTCGCGTCGCCGACCGGGACGATCTTGCCGTCCAGGCCGTCGGTGACGCACTGGACCACGCCCGGCGTGTTGCTGGCGACCACCGGGAGGGCGCGGGCGAAGCTGTCGTAGATGATCCTGGGCTGCTCGTCGGAGAGGCTGGGCACGGCCATCAGGTCGTGCTCCAGGAGCATCCGGAAGAACGGCTCGCCGTAGGCGAGCATCCCCTTCATCGTCATCCGGACGCTGCCGGTCAGGGCCTTCGAAGCCTCGACGCACTCGTCGAGCATCGGCCCCCGGCCGTACATGTCGAGTTCGACGGCGACCCCCCGGCGCTCCAGCTCCTTGAGGGCCGCGATCAGGACCGCGATCCCCTTGCTGGGCAGGAGGTTGGCGGCGAAGACGATCCGGAGCGGACGAGCCGGGTCGGCGAGCTTCTCGCGCCAGGTCGCCTCGGCCGACTCGCGAGAGAGGATGTTCTCGCGGTCGATCCACGAGGCGCAGACGATGTGCCCCCGGTCCTTCCGCCGGGCCATGAGCATGCTGTCTCGATACCCCGAATGGGTGAAGGTCGCGATGTCGGAGAGGTTGACGATCACCCGGGCCATCGACTCGAACGCGACCGCCTGGATCAGCGACTTGGGCCGCCAGGGGCGGTTGAAGCCCATCCGCCAGCCGCCCGACTCGACGTTGGTGAGGGCGAACTTGCCCCGGAGCCTGGCCATCGGGATGGCGACCCAGCCGAACGAGATCGGCCAGCCCCCCGCGTTGGAGTGGACGATGTCGGACGCGCCGATCGCCTTCCAGAGCCGGGCCGAGGTCCGGGGCAGGTTCACCAGCGTTCGGAGAGTCGAATCGCAGGGGGGGAGGTCGACGTGGCGGAGCGTCCCTTCGAAGGTCGACGGGTCGATCGGGATCAGCTTGAGGTCGGGCCGCCAGGGGATCAGCGGCGCCGCCAGCGTCAGGTCGCGGATCTGGGCGAGGTGCTCGACCAGGTCCTTGTGCCAGAGCTCTTCCACGAACCGGCGCCCCTGGGCGTCGATGTAGCAGGGCAGCGTCATGACGAGCAGGTAAGGGCGATCGATCATGAGTGCCTCGGCCGCGGCCGGGGAAGAAGCGAGGGGAAGTGGTGAAGGTCCCGGGCCGCGCGGCTCGTGACGACGCGGGGGGTGGAGGCGGGGGATTTACCGGCGACACCGGGGCGGGCGTCGCGAGTTCCGGAGCGTATGCGAATATACCGGCGACCCGCCCGGCATTCAAGCCGTCGGGCAAAACGGCAACAATCTTGCCGATCAGGGGCGGCGCTGGGGCGGGGCGACCGGCTGGAAGCGGCCGAGGCGGCGGAAGGCGTCATCGGGGCGGGTGGCGTCGAGCCGCTTCCCGTCGGCGACCCACCTCCCTTTGCGATATTCGAACAGTGCGGTGGCGTAGTCGTCGAAGGGGTCGGCGCCGAAGCGGATCTCGACCAGGGCCAGGAGCCGGCGAGTCTGGCTGTCGCGGGCCCAGTGGACATCGTCGTGCCACCGGGCATCCTCCCAGCGGAGCCGTTCGACCGGGTCGAGGGTCCCCAGGGCCTTGAGGAACCGGACCTCCAGCCACTCGCGCTGCTGGCGGAATCGGACGTGGGCCCGGCCGACCCGCATCTCGTCGAGGATCTGGCGGAGCGGGGCCCGCACGATCAGCCAGGCGGCGACCAGGCAGGAGGGCAGGACGACGCCGCAGATGATCCATCCCATGCCCGACCCCCTTGACGATCCCATCGGACACCCCAGGCCGCCGGTCCTTCATTGTAAATCCACGACATCCCGACCGGCAAGGTGCCTGCCCGGAACGAGGAATTGCCCCCGATGCCAGCGAATTTCGGCTCCCACATGTCGATGGCGGGCGGCCACGACCGAGCGGTCCGCGCCGCCCACGCGGTCGGCTTCTCGTCGGTCCAGGTCTTCACCAAGAGCAACAACCAGTGGCGGGCCGCGGCGCTGACCGACGCCCACGTCGCCGCCTTCCGTGCCGCCCTGGCCGAGACCGGGGTGGGTGACCCGGTGGCGCACGCCTCCTATCTCATCAACCTGGGCAGCCCCGACGACTCGCTCTGGGAGAAGTCGATCGCGTCGCTGGCCGTCGAGGTCGAGCGGGGCGAGGCGCTGGGGATCGCCGACCTGGTCATCCACCCCGGGGCGCACGTCGGCCAGGGCGAGGAGGCGGGGCTGGCCCGGATCGCCCGGGGGCTGGACGAGGTCCACCGACGGACCCGGGGCGTGGCGCTGCGGATCGACCTGGAGACCACCGCCGGCCAGGGGACCTGCCTGGGCCACCGCTTCGAGCACCTTGGCCAGATCCTCGACCTCGTCGAAGAGCCTGAACGGCTCGGTGTTTGCGTCGACACCTGTCATATTTTCGCCGCGGGGTATCCCTTGGGGACCCCTTCGGAGTACCATGACACGATGGGGGCGCTGGAGCGGGCCGTCGGTTCGGGCCGGGTCCGGGTCTTGCACCTCAACGACAGCCAGCGGGCGCTGGGGAGCCGCGTCGACCGCCACGCCGGGATCGGCCGCGGGCACCTCGGCGTCGAGCCGTTCCGCCTCATCGTCAACGACCCCCGGTTCCGGGACATCCCGATGATCCTGGAGACGCCCAAGGGGGACGAGGACGGCGAGGACCTCGACGCCGTGAACCTCCGCGTTCTCCGGCAACTCGAGGGACCAGGCTCGCCCGAGGATTGATCCCCCGCGCGGCGGCGCGCGAGTGGAGGCGCGGTCCGGCAATGGATGAGTTTTCGACCAACGGCGAGGCGAATTTGGGATTGCCCAGCTCCGCGGCCACCGCCGACCCCGGCTACTTCATCAACCGGGAACTGAGCTGGCTCGACTTCGACGAGCGCGTCCTCGAAGAGGCGCGCGACTCCTCGAACCCGCTGCTGGACCAGCTCCGGTTCCTGGCGATCTCGGCGTCGAATCTCGACGAGTTCTTCGAGGTCCGCGTCGCCGGCCTCCAGGCCCAGCTCTACGACAACCTGGAGCCCCAGGACGCCCCGCCCGAGGGGATGAGCACCCTGGCCCAGGTGACGGAGATCTCCCGCCGCGCCCACGACTTCGTCTCGCGGCAATACGACACCTGGCGGTCCGACCTCCGGCCCCAGCTCGTCAAGCACGGCATCGTCGTCTGCGAGCATGAAGAGCTCAGCGACGGCCAGAAGTCCTACCTCGACGGCTATTTCGACGGCCAGGTCTACCCGGTCCTCACCCCCCTGGCGATCGACCCGGCGCACCCGTTCCCGCACCTGCACAACAAGAGCCTCAACCTGATCCTCCGGATCGAGACGATCGGCCAGGACCCCCCCCGGCAGCTCTACGCCGTGCTCCAGGTCCCCTCGGTCCTGAACCGGCTGGTCCCCCTGCCCGACGAGGGGGATGGCCAACATCGGTTCGTCCTCCTCGAATCGGTGATCGCGCCGAGGCTAGGGGCCCTGTTCGGCGGGTTCAAGGTGGCGGCGTGCGTGGCCTTCCGCGTGACCCGGAACAGCGACCTGACCATCCAGGAGACCGAGGTCAAGAGCAGCCTGCTCTCGACCATCCAGGAGACGCTCCGGATGCGGAAATGGGGCGCCGCGGTCCGCCTGGAGATCGACGCGCGGACCGACGAGGGCTTCCTCGCCCAGCTCCAGATGGCCTCGGCCCTCGACCTCGACGAGCGAGACGTCTACAAGGTCGACGGCCCGGTCGACCTGACCGTCCTGGCCGCGCTCTGGAAGATCGAGGGGTTCCGCGAGCTGAAGGAGCCACCCTACGAGCCGCAGATGCCCGCCGTGTTCGCCAACGGGGCCGACGTCTTCGCGGCGATCCGCGAGGGCGACGTGCTGGTCCACCACCCCTACGAATCGTTCGAGTCGGTCATCCAGTTCGTCGAGCAGGCGGCCGAGGACCCGAATGTCCTTGCGATCAAGCAGACGCTGTACCGGACCGCCGAGGCCAACCCGATCATCACCGCCCTGGCCCGCGCCGCCGAGCGGGGAATCCAGGTGACGGCCCTGGTCGAGCTCCAGGCTCGGCTCGACGAGGAGAACAACATCGTCAAGGCCCGCGCCCTCCAGAAGGCCGGCGTCCACGTCGTCTACGGGATGGTCGGGCTCAAGACCCACTGCAAGGCCTGCCTGGTCGTCCGCCGCGACAAGGACGGCATCCGCCGCTACGTCCACCTCGGCACCGGCAACTACAACCCGACCACCGCCAAGGTCTACACCGACCTCAGCTACTTCACCTGCCGGCCCGAGTTCGGCGAGGACGCCAGCGCCCTGTTCAACCTCCTGACCGGCTACTCGCAGGGGCAGGGCTGGAAGAAGCTGACGGTCGCGCCGATGAGCCTGGCCGATCGCCTGATCGCGCTGATCGACCGCGAGCGGGCCAACGCCGAGGCCGGGCTGCCGGCGCGGATCATCGCCAAGATGAACGCGCTGGTCGACCCCCAGGCGATCGTCGCCCTCGGCGCCGCCAGCCGGGCCGGCGTCCGGATCGACCTGATCGTCCGGGGGATCTGCTGCCTCCGCCCGGGCCTGCCCGGCGTCTCGGAGAACATCCGGGTCATCAGCATCGTCGACAAGTTCCTCGAACACTCGCGGATCAGCTACTTCCAGAACAACGACAGGCCCGAGGTCTTCCTCTCCTCGGCCGACTGGATGCCCCGGAACTTCCGCCGCCGCGTCGAGATCCTCTTCCCGATCGAGGACCCCCGGCTCCAGAATCGGATCGTCGACGGCATCCTCGGCGTCGCGCTGATGGACAACGTCAAGGCCCGGGAACTCCAGCCCGACGGCACCTATCGGAGGGTCACGCCCGCCGGGCCCGGCGAGCCCTCGATCCGGTCGCAGGTCGAGTTCCAGAACCTCGCCCGCGAGCTCTCCGCCGCCGACCCGATCCGGCCGGCCCGGGTCAACCAGGAGGTCAGCTACCTCTTCCGGGCGAATGAGACCTGATCCGGGCGACCGATGCGGGGCCACGCCGCGGGTTCGCGGGCGGTTGCGCTGGTCGACACTTGATTCCTCGCCAGGTTGTGGTAAGTCTTAATGATGCTCTCCGACGGTCGGTCCGTCGCGCCGCCCGGCTCCGTGCCGGGCCCGCGGGCCGCCCGCGAACCTCGCCCCTCG
>JAJYDH010000017.1 GCA_021777685.1 Planctomycetota bacterium
ATTTATCAGACGATCCGGCCGGTTCAGTCGCCCAGGAGGTTCGGCCAGGGGTCGTTGCCGCCCTGGATGGCTTCGTCAGGGCGGGCCCCGGCCGGGATGCCCAGCATCTCGGCGGCGGCGATCCGGATTCGCGACTCGACGCTCGCGGCGGTCCACGTGTCGTGCCTGGGAGGGGGCTTCCTGGCCCATTCGGGGAGGGATCGGATCAAGGCGACGACGGCCCGGGGGTCGTAGGCGGCCAGGGCCCGGAAGGTCGTCGCGTTGGCATTGTTGTCGGACGAGCTGGCCGGGTCGGCGATCAGGTCGGGCAGTCGTTCGAGGGTCCCGGCGATGACCGTCGAGGCGATCTCGCGGTCGAAGCGGGCCAGGAGCATGGCCAGGACGACGGCCTCCTGGACCTCCTGGGCCTTGGGCTCGGCCGTCGTCGGCCCCCGGCTGGCGGCGGCCAGCCAGATCCGCTCGGCGAGGCGGTCGGGGTCGATCCTCCCGACGACCGGCAGGAGCCGGGCCATCCAGACCGACGCGGACGCATAATTCGCCCCGGCGGCGCCCGGCTGGGAGGTCGCCATCGTCCGGAGCCCGGCGAACGCCTCGTCGAGGAGCTTGCGGGCCCGGTCCGGGTCGGTCCCGGCCAGCTCTCCGGCCATCAGGCCGAGCCCGAAGTGGGCGAGGGCGGGGCGGCGGAAGATGTCGGTCCGGCCCGGGATGTTGAGGGTGTCGAGGACCCTCCGCGCCCGGTCGGGGTCGACCCTCGCCATCCGCCGGGCGACGCGGAGGGCGAAGCCGTCGCGGTCGTAGAGGTTCGGCGAGGGGCCCGGCAGCAGCTTCTCGGCCCCGGCCGGGTCGATCGCGGCGAGCCGGAGGGCGGCCTCGGCCTCGTGGCGGCGGATCGTGTTCTCGTCGGCCCGGCTGACGTTGGTCTTCCCCTTCCTCGTGAACAGGTCGCGGGCGGCCGGCAGGTCGATCGCGGCCAGGATCTCGGCGAACTGCTCGGCCTCTTGCGACCACTTATCTTTTGGCAGTGTCTCGACGATCGCCCGCCCCTCGCGGAGGATCGGCGCCGCGCGGTCGAAGGCCCCGAGGTCGAGCCAGCGGTCGGCGACCTGGCCGAGGAGGCGGAGCCGGGTCTCGGAGTTGGCGGCCTGACGGGCGTCGATCAGGGCGCGGTCGAGGAGCTTCTCGCGCGTCGGCCGGTCGGCCGGCGGCCGGAAGCCCTCCAGCGCGAGCCAGCAGGCGGCCCGCGAGGCCGGGTCGAGGTCGTCCTCGATCGCGGCGATCGCGCCGGCCGGGTCGTCCTCGAACAGCCCGAGGGCGACCGGCGCCAGGAGGCCCGCGGGTTCGACCGCCCGGCTTTCGATCATCGACAGGACCCGGGACGGGTCGACCCGCGCCAGGGCGGGCAGGACCCGGCGCCCCTCGATCCCGAGCGATCCCGCCCGCGCCTGGGGCAGCACCGGCGCGAGCAGTTCGCGGCCGAGGGCGCGTTCCTCGGGGCGGGTCAAAGGCGAGCGGAGCGCCCTCGGGATGGAGAGCGGTGGCTCGTCCTCGACGCCCAGGCGGATCTCCACCCCCTCGGTCGCCGGGCCTGCGACCGCGCCCCCGAACCGGAACCCGGGCGCCTCGGCGAAGACCAGGGCCTCGCCCTCGACGAAGCCTCGGAGGACGAACCGGCCCGACCCGTCGGTCCGGGTCGACGACCACGACGGGGCGTCGCCCGCCTGCATCACCGAGGCATGGGGCAGGGGCCTCCCCTCGCGGTCGACGACCCGGCCCGAGACGACGCGAAATCGCCGCGATCGCCTGAGCGCGAGGTCGGGGAGCGTCACCACGTCCGACTCGCCGAGCGGGACCCAGCCGGTCCGGGCGGGCAGGTAGCCGGGGGCCTCGACCTCGACGCGGTATTCGCTAGGTTTGCGGTCCAGCTCCTGGGGCGTCCGGAAGGTCCCGTCGGCGGCCGTCACGATCGCGGGGTTTCCCTCGAACCGGGGCTGTTCGGGGAAGCCCGGCCGGTTGTTCTGCTCGAACCGGACCTGGACCTTGACCGGGACCCCGGCCACGGGCACGCCGCCCGGCCCGACCAGCCGGCCGGCGACGGCGACCGTCGGCATCGGGACGATCGCGACCGTCGCCGGCCCCTCCTGGCCGGCCAGGGCCTTCGCGGGAGTCTCATTCCGGCGCCCTCCCGCCCGCGCGGTGATCGCGACGTCGGAGCCGGGGCCGAGCCCCTCGATGATGAACTCGCCCCGCTCGTCGGCCCGCTCCGAATAGCGGCCCCCGCCCCCGGTCAGGCCCCCGAGCGTGAAGCTCCAGACGGCCTCGGCCGAGGCGCCGGGGACGGGCCGGCCGGTCTCGTCGACGACCCGCACTCGGAGCGGCGGCGCGGCGGGGATGGCCTCCCTCGTCGCCAGCTCGATCAGCTTCGGGCCGGGGGGCACGGTGAAGTCCTGCCAGTTCTGCCGGACGGGCACCTCGACGTAGGTCTTCGGGTAGATGAAGTGGCCGATCCTGACCTCGCCCGGGAGGGCCCGGAAGGTGTAGCGGCCCTTGTCGTCGGTCGTGACGTTGTCGCCGCCGTGGCGGGTCGTGCCGATGTAGATCATCGTCGCCTGGACGCCCGGGACGGGCCTGCCGGTCCCGCGTTCGAGGACCAGCCCGGTCACGGTGGCGGGCGCCCGGAGCGGGATCTCCAGCGTCTGGTCCCGCCCCTCGCGGACGACAGGCCCCCGGGGGATATCGGCCACGACGGGCAGGTCGCCGGGCGGCGTGAGTTCGAGCTGGAGCCCGCCGACGGCGATCGGCGACAGGACGAACCGGCCCTCGTCGTCGGTCGACGTCTCGACGTAGCCGGTCGTCTCGGGCTCGGCCTTCGGATCGGACCCGGTGCGGGTCCACGCGCGGACCTTCCAGCCCTTGATGAATTTGGGGTCCTCGGCCGACAGCCGCCCCTTCACGTTCGAGACGGCGCGGAGCGCGATCCGCCTCGGCTTCTCGGGCGAGGGGCCGAGGAATCGCCCCTGGATGCCGAATTTCGCGGAATGGACGTCGGCATAGGCCAGCTCGTCCTGGGTGACGGCGTCGAGCACGGCCAGGCCGCCGGCGTCGGTCGTCGCCGCGGTCATCTCGGCGATGGCGTCGGGGACGAGCGTGAAGTCGGACCGGAGCCGCTCCATGAGCACCCTGGCGCCGGCAACCGGCTCGCCCTCGGGCCCCTCGACGCGGACCTCGGCCCGGCCGGGCGGTTCGAGGACGACCTTGACCGGCTCGTCGGCCTTCGGGAGCGCCTCCGGAAACCTCGTCGTCCAGGCCCGGAATCCGGGCTTCACCACCCAGAGGATCGGCGCCCGCTGGCGGTGATGGTCGCCGACCAGCGAACTCGGCCGGTCGAGCGTGAACCGCCCGCCTTCGCCCGACTTCACCCGCGCCAGGATCGGCGGGGCATAGCTCGGCAGGCCCACCAGGATGACCTCGGCCCCCGCGACCGGCTCGCCGCCCGGCCCGACGACCGTGCCCGAGAGCGGGGTTGTCGGGACCTGGGCCAGCACGATCCACACCAGCGGCGCGATGACCATCGGTCCGACCCTCCCTGTGCGTGCCCGGGAGTTGCGATCAGGATGCCTCGGATCGCGAGTTTACGCCGGCTCGGGGGCCGGGCCAACCCCCTCGGGGGGTCCCAAACATGAGGAGAGACGTCCCCGAGCGCGTCTTCATCCATCGACGGGCCGGCCTCGGGCCCGACCGCGGGATCATTCAAAGGTCGATTCCACGCTGCTTGTCCCCTCTCCCCAGCCCTCTCCCGCAAGGGGAGAGGGAGCAAGACTCGGCCTTCGGCCTCGGAGATCCGCTTGCGTCCGGCCCCCTCTCCCCTTGCGGGAGAGGGCTGGGGAGAGGGGACATCGCACAACCGGTGACTTTTGAATGACCCCAGACCCGGCCACCCTTCGGTTGAATTGGCCCGGCCGATCGGTTGCAATGCCAGGACGGATCGGGCGCGCGGGGCGATCCGGGAGGAGCTTGGCTCGCGCGTCGGAGTCTCCCCGTTGAACGTCCTCGCCCTCTCGGTCCTGGCCCTGGCCCTCCTCGGAGCGGCCGACGACCTCCCGCCGTCGCTCGAACAGCAGCTTTCCGCCGAGGACCCCGCCGCCCTGATGCGATCGGCCCGCGAGCGGGGAGACGCGGCCCGGGGGGCGCTGCTGTTCCACCAGCCGAGCCTCGGCTGCGCGCGGTGCCACGTCGCCGAGGGCGGGGCGAAGGCGCTCGGCCCCGACCTGGCGACGATCGGCAAGGACGCGACCGACGCCCACCTCGTCGAGTCGATCCTGGCCCCGTCGAAGACGATCAAGAAGGGGTTCGAGACGATCGCGATCGCCCGGACCAACGGCGAGGTCGTCACCGGCCTGCTCGAATCGGACGGGGCCGACGCCGTGGTCGTCCGCGACCCCTCGGGCAAGTCCGTCTCGATCCCCCGGAAGGAGATCGAGCAGACCCAGGCGGGCCAAAGTCTCTCGCTGATGCCGGCGGGGCTGGTCAATCAGCTCGCCTCGCGCGACCAGTTCCTCGACCTCCTCCGCTACCTCCGCGAGGTCGCCGACGGCGGCCCCATCCGCGCGGCGCAGCTCCGCCCGTCGGCGGGCCAGCTCGTGCCCGTCCTGCCGGACTACGAACGCGACCTCGACCACGCCGGCCTGATCGCCGGCCTCGGGCCCGAGAGCTACCGGCGCGGCGAGGCGATCTATCAACGCGTCTGCATTAACTGCCACGGGACGAAGGACAAACCCGGCTCCCTGCCGACCTCGCTCCGGTTCGCGTCGGGAGCCTTCAAGAACGGCGGCGACCCCTACCGGATGTACCAGACCCTCACCCTCGGCTACGGCCAGATGGCCGCGCAGGGCTGGATGGTCCCCCGCCAGAAGTACGACGTGATCCACTACATCCGCGAGGCGTACCTCAAGGCCGACAACCCCTCGCAGTACGCCCGGGTCGACCGCCCGTACCTGGATCGGCTCCCGAAGGGGTCGACGAGAGGCCCCGAGCCCTCGACCATCGAGCGATGGTCGGCGATGGACTACGGCCCGAGCCTGGCCGCGACCTACGAGGTCGGCGACGACGGCTCGAACTTCGCCTACAAGGGCGTCGCGGTCCGGCTCGACGCCGGGCCGGGGGGCGTCTCGAGGGGGCGTCGCTGGGCGGTCTACGACCACGACACGATGCGGCTGGCCGCAGCCTGGGAGGGCGAGGGGTTCATCGACTGGAACGGGATCAACTTCAACGGCCGACACGGCATCCACCCCCGGGTCGTCGGCCGGGTGGGCGTCGCCAACCCCGCCGGGCCCGGCTGGGCCAACCCGCTCGACGGCTCGTTCGCCGACCCCCGGCCGCCCGCCCGCGACGGCCGCCCCTACGGCCCCTTGCCCCGGTCGTGGGTCCACTATCAAGGTCAATATCGCCACGGCGACCGCGTGATCCTGGCGTACACCGTCGGCGAGACCCCGGTCCTGGAGATGCCCGGCCTCGAAGCGACATCCGGGGCGCCCGCCTTCGCCCGGACGATCCACCTCGGGCCGAGGCCGAAGGATCTGGTCCTCCGGGTCGCCCGGCGGTCGGGATCATCCTCATTGCTCAGGCTGGATGCCGGCGGCGACGCGCCGGAGGCGGTCGTCTTCCCCGCTCCCGGCGAGAAGAAGCCCCCGGGCGAGCCCCTCCCCGTCCGGTTCCAGGGCGAGACGCGGGTCGAGGTCGAGAAGCCGGAGGACTTCGACCTGACCCGGGGCGACTACTCGATCGCCGCAAGGTTCCAGACCCGCCGGGGCGGGACCCTGTTCGCCGAGGTCCCGGGCGGCGACGAGTGGGCGCCGGACGGGAAGTCGCTGTTCGTCCGGAACGGCCGGCTGGTCTTCGACATCGGCTGGGTCGGCGCCGTCCAGTCGGGCCGGACGGTCGCCGACGGCCGATGGCACGAGGCCGTGGCCGCCGTCGAGGCCGCCACCGGCCGGGTCCGCCTCTTCGTCGACGGCAAGCTCGATCGCGAAGGCGTGCTCAAACACAGCAAGGCGCCCGCCGGGCGCTCGATCCGGATCGGCTTCACCGCCCCCGACTTCCCGAAAGAGGCGAGCTATTTCCGCGGCCAGATCGCCGAGGTCCGGTTCTATCGGACGGCCCTCCGGCCCGACGTCGCGGCGCGACTCTTCGAAGCCAACGACGCCGCCGGCCCGCCGGTCGCCCGCTGGAGGCCGGACGACGCCCGGGGCGATTTCGTGGCGGACGAGACGGGATCGGGGCACCGGGGCAGGGTGCTCGACCGGCCCGGCGCGTCCGGGGCGGAGTCCCCGATCCTCGCCGCGATCGCGCCCCGGGTCCCCGGCGGCGAATGGCTCGCGACCCCCGACGGCGACCTCCGGCTCAAGATCCCGGCGGGGTCGGACCCCGTGCAATTCACGATCGCGACGGCGAGCCTCCCCGAAGGGGCCGACCCGAAGGGACTGGCGGCCTCGATCGCGATCAAGCCGGCGCCCGACCTGTCTTCGCTGACGAAGGGCGGCCCCGCGCGGTGGCCGGACGTGATCAGGACGGCGGCGACGGTCGGGCGGTCGGACGGCCCGTTCGCGGTGGATATCCTCACCCCGCCGGACTCGAATCCCTGGCTCTGCCTGATGCGACTCACCGGCTTCGACTTCCTCCCCGACGGCAGGTCCGCCGCCGTCTGCACCTGGGACGGCGACGTCTGGCGGGTCGAAGGGCTCGACGACGTGTCGAAGGGGCTCACCTGGCGGCGGATCGCCTCGGGGCTGTTCCAGCCGCTGGGCCTGAAGGTGATCGGCGGCAAGATCCACGTCGGCTGCCGCGACCAGATCGCGATCCTCCATGACCTCAACGGCGACGGCGAGGCCGACTTCACCGAGAACTTCAACAGCGACCACCAGGTCACGGAGCACTTCCACGAGTTCGCGATGGACCTCCAGGTCGACGAGGCCGGGAACCTCTACTACGCCAAGGGGGCCCGGCACGGGCTGAAGGCGGTCGTCCCGCAGCACGGGACGTTGCTCCGGGTGGCCCGCGATGGCTCGACTACCGACATCCTCGCCACCGGCTTCCGCGCCCCGAACGGGGTCTGCGTCAACGGCGACGGGACGTTCTTCCTGACCGACCAGGAGGGATTCTGGACGCCGAAGAACCGGATCAACTGGGTGAAGCCCGGCGGATTCTACGGCAACATGTGGGGCTATACCGACGTGACCGACCCGTCCGACTCGGCGATGGAGCCGCCCGTCTGCTGGATCACCAACGCCGTCGACCGCTCGCCGGCCGAGGTCGTCCGGGTCGAGGGCAACGGTTGGGGACCGCTCAAGGGGGCGCTGCTCAACCTGTCCTACGGCGAGGGGAAGGTCTTCGTCGTGCCCCATGAGGTGATCGACGGCCGGATGCAGGGCGGGGTCTCGGCGCTCCCGCTCCCGCCGTTCCCGACCGGCGTGATGCGCGGGCGGTTCGGCCCGGTCGACGGCCAGCTCTACGCCTGCGGGATGTTCGCCTGGGCGGGCAACCGGACCCAGGACGGCGGATTCTACCGGGTCCGCTACACCGGCAAGGCCGTCCACCTGCCGATCGGCCTGGAGGCGAAAACTCGGGGGATGCTCGTCACGTTCAGCGGCCCGATCGACCCGAAGGTCGCCGCCGACCCGTCCCGATACGCGGTCAAGACGTGGTCCCTGAAACGCTCCGAGGGCTACGGCTCGAAGCACATCGGCGAGGCGCCCTCGCGCATCCTCGCCGCGAGGCCGACCGGCGACGGGCGCGGGGTCTTTCTCGAACTCGAAGACTTCCGGCCGGCCCAGTGCATGGAGATCAGATATTCGATCCGTGGCGAGGGGGGCGAGCCGGTCGAAGGGTCCATCGACAACTCGGTCTACAGGACGCGGGAATAATTTTTCGGTCGGCCGATCCTTGCCCCTTGTGTCTGGACGGTTGTGCGCCTACTCTGGGCATCGAGGTCTCTCCCACGGCCCGAGCGAGACGACCGATGATCATCATCGAAGGCAAGGCGATGGGGCGGCGTCGCCCCCTGTTCGCGGACTGGTCGATCCCGATGCCGCCGGACCTCGGCGAGGGGGGCGGCGGCCTCACCTTGCGCGACCTGATCGCCCGGGTCGTCCGGGCCGAGGTGGCCGCGTTCCGCGACCGCCAGCAGGAACGCCGGCTCGCCCGCGTCCTGTCCGCCGCCGAGATCGATCAGGGAGTATCCCGAGGTAAAGTGGACATGGGCGGGCGCGACCTCGACCAGCAGGTCGACGACGAGCAGGCCGTCGGCGCGGCCCTCCAGGCGTTCGAGGACGGGATCTACCTGGTCGTCCTCGACGGCGAGGAGCTGCGCGACCTCGACCGCGCCGTCTACCTCCGGCCCGACAGCCGCGTGACCTTCATCCGCCTGGCCCTTTTGGCGGGAGGCTGAACCCATGCTCAACCCCGAACAGGCCAGGGAACAGCTCAACAAGCGTGCCGATGACGGCTGGGAGAAGAAGGCGCTCGCCGCCGTCGAGAAGCTGCCGAAAGCATCGAGGGCGCCGGGCTGGGTCCTCCTCGACCGCGACTTGGAAGGCAAGGAGACCGAGGGCTACGACTGGCAAGCCGAACGCGCCCTCCAGGCCCAGGCCGCCGAACGCCTAGACGCGATGACCCCGGCCGCCCGCCGGGCCGTCTGGTCGGCGTTCCTGCCGAAGCTCGACGCCGGGCTGATCGAGGCGGCCTGGCAGGCCCATAAGGCCACGCCCTACCAGGTCGGCTACACCCGCAAGGCGTTCCGGGCCCCGAAAGACCCATCCGTCACCGCCGAGGGCCGCTTCCGGTGGTTCTCCGGGCTCGTCGGCCAGTTCGCCAAATACAATCCCGATCTCGCGTGGGTCTCGGCCTGGGCGGCGCACGTCGACCCGTCGGGGAACTCGTCCGGCCCGCTCCTGGCCGCCGCGATCGACCGGGGCGGTGAGACCGGGCGAGCGGTGATGCAGACCCTCCGCGACTCGGCCAATGGTACGCACGAGGTCGGCGGGATGGGCCGGCACATCGTCCGGGCGATGCTCGGCGCGGGCGACCCGGAGGGCTGGGAGTTCGTCGAGAAGCTGCTGCTGGCCGCCCAGCGGCAGGAGGGATTGCGCCAGTCGATCCTCGAATCGATCGACGAGGCCCATCCCGGAGCCTTCCGGCAGATGCTCCGGCTGATCCTCGACCACGACCTCGCCCGCTTCAGCGCCACGGTCCGGGCGCTCGACACCTGGTTCGGCTTCGCCTGGGACTCGGTCAGCGTCAAGGTCGTCAATGGCACGATCGCCCGCGTCCTGAAGTTCCTGGAAGATCCCGATGCGCGGGCGGAGGCCATCGTCACCGGCCCGGCCGAGGACGCCTACCTCGCCCTCTGGTCGACCGCGTTCGAGGACGCCGAGAAGGCGATCGAGCCCGCCGGCCGGCTCCTTGCCGACCCGGACGTCGGCCGGCGGTTCGTCGCTGTCGTCCTGCTCGGCCAGCTCGGGATGACCTCGAAGACCCTGCCGCACCTGCTCAGGGCCATCGAGGACGACGACCTCCGCGTCGCGATCCGGGCCGTCGGGGCGTTCGACATCGGCGGCGACAGGGCGGAAGCCGGACGGTCCGACCTGTTTGAGCGCGCCGAGCGGCTGCTCGACCGGCTCCCCGCGAGGCCGATCAACCTCGACCCGCTCGTCTGGCCCTGGCAGGGGATCGCGGCGAGCCGGGATGGCGTCGCCAGCACGCTGATCCATTACCTGGGCGACCGGCCGCCCTCCCGGCTGATCCGGCATCTGCCGAGCATGGACACGTGGAAGCGGCGGACGGTCGTCATGAAGCTCATCGAGGCCGGCCCCGCCGTGCCCGAGACCCGCGAATTGCTGCTCAAGCTGTCCGCCGACCCGAGCGCGACGGTCCGCCAGGTGGCCTTCGAGGGGCTGGAGAAGTCCCGGGCCACTCCCGAGGAGGCCGCCCGGCTGGAGGTCCTGCTGTCCCGGAAGGCCGACGACCTCCGACGGGGGGTGCTCACCCTCCTGGCCAACCAGGAGGACGCCGGGGCCCTGGCGAGCGTCGACCGGCTGCTCGCCGCCAAGAAGGCCGAGTCGCGACGAGCGGGCCTCGAATTGCTCCGCCGCCTGGCCGAGGCCGGCCGGCTCTCGGCCGAGTGCCGCGACCGGGCTTCCGCCTATCGGGACGTCCGGCCGAAGCTCGACGACGACGAGACCCGGCAGATTGAGGCAGTTCTCGACCTCGGGCGGAAGGTCGCCACGCTCGACGACGCCCTCGGCCTGCTCGACCCTTCCCGGCGGACCCGTCCGGTCGCGCCGGTCGTCCGCGACCGCCCGTGGTTCACGCCCGCCGCGCTGGCCTGCCTCCGGTCGCTCTCGGCGACGGTCCACGAGCACCGCGAGGCTCCCGTCGTCCAGAAGAACTACGCCGGCCTGGAGACCTCGGAACTGCTCGGCAACATCCGCTGGGGATTCCCCGTCCCCGACCTCGGCCGGCCGATCGAGGCCGACGCCGCCCGGCTGCCGCTCCGCGATGTCTGGGAGACCTGGTACGCCTCTCGCCCCGGGTCGCATCGCGACGCCGACGGCCTGGAACTGATCCGGGCGGTCGCCATGCTGACCCTCCCGCTCGAAGCCGACGGCGAGGCCGGCGTCCCCTGGTACTACCCGGCCGGACTGGCGAAGGAGGTCCGCGCCTCGCTCGGCGAGGAGGGGGTCCAGTCGCTCCCCTACGTTTCCATCCTCGACGATCTCCTCTCCTGGCTCATCCGCCTCCACCCGCCCGAGGGGATGGCCGACTTCCTGCTCGACGCGGTCGAGACGTCCTTCGCGAACGTCCCGCCGGAGGAACTGGCGAGGAACCCCGAGGCGAACAACTGGAACGTGAAGCGGAACTGGAGGGATAGCTACAATTCGCCCTACAAGGGCTGGCTCCAGGTCGCCCGGTCTTTCCGAGGATTCATGTCGGCCGACCATCACGTCCGCCTCTTCCGGCTCCTCCGCTGGATGGACGAGCCCGGGGTGCCCGTCGCCCGGAGCCGTCCCTCGCTCGAAGAGGTCAAGGCCGCCCTCGACGCCGGGGGCGCGACCGAGGACGACCTCTTCGACCACCTCCTCGGCCCGACCGAGCCCAACGACCATCGTCATGAACTCCGGCGGATCTCGGGGCGGAAGCCGGCCGAGGAATACCGGACCCACCCGGTCATCCCAGGGGTCGTCGACCGCTGCCGGCGCCGGATCGTCGAGGTCGAGCTGGACCGGGGCGAGGCACCGACCGCCGGGTCAGGGCCGGCGCTGGCCATCCGGGCCCTCTGGGGCTCGGCGACCGTCCTCGGCCTGGTTCACGCACTGGGCAACATCGCGTTCAACCGGGGGGCCAACTGGTCGCCCGACCTGAGCAAGGCGTGCGTCCTGAGCCACCTGATCCGCGTCACCTTCCCGGCCGAGGGGGACATGCCCGCGGCGTTCGCCGCCGAGTCGAAGCGGCTGGCGATCCCGCCCGAACGACTGATCGAGCTGGCGGTCTTCGCCCCCCAGTGGGCCCGATTCGTCGAGCAGGCGACGAGATGGCCGCAACTGGAAGAGGCCGTCTGGTGGCTGCACGCCCACACCAAGGGGAACGACTGGTCGGTCGACCACGAGATCCGCGAGGTCTGGACCGCCGAGGTCGCCGCGAGGACGGCGCTGGGCGGCCCCGACCTGATCGACGGCGCCGTCGACGTCGCCTGGTTCGGCCGGGTCCACAAGGCCCTGGGGCCGAAGCGGTGGGAGCAGCTCGACGCGGCGGCCAGGTACGCCTCGGGCGGGACCGGCCACACCCGGGCCCGGCTGTTCGCCCTGGCGATGCTCGGCCAGGCCAGGAAGGCCGACCTCGTCGGACGGATCAAGACGAAGCGACACGCCGACTCGGTCCGGTCCCTCGGCCTGTTGCCCCTGGCGAAGGGGGCCGGGCGCGAGCGTGACCTCCTGGAACGTTACAAGGTCATCCAGGAGTTCGTCCGTTCGAGCAAGCAGTTCGGCGCCCAGCGGCAGGCCAGCGAGAAGCGGGCGGCGGCGATCGCGCTCGACAACCTCGCCCGGACGGCCGGCTTCGCCGACCCGATCCGCCTGGAATGGGCGATGGAGGCGAAGGCCGTCGCCGACCTCGCCGCCGGCCCCGTCACGGTCGAGGCCGACGGCGTGACCGTCGCCCTAGCGATCGACGACCAGGGCGAGGCCGACCTGACCGCGAGCCGCGACGGCCGGCCGCTCAAGGCGATCCCGCCGGCCGTGAAGAAGCTGGAGAAGGTCGCCGCGCTGGTCGGGCGCAAGGGCGAGCTGAAACGGCAGGCGTCCCGGGTCCGGCACTCGCTCGAAGCGGCGATGTGCCGGGGCGACGCCTTCACCGGCGACGAGCTGAAGGGGCTGGCCGGCCACGCCGTCCTCGCGCCGCTCCTGGGCCGGCTCGTGCTGATCGGCGAGGGGATCGCCGGCTATCCCGTCGAGGGCGGCCGGGCGCTCCGCGACCACGCAGACAAGCTCGAACCGGTCAAGCCGGGCGAGACCCTGCGCGTCGCCCACCCCCACGACCTCCTCGGCCTGGGGGACTGGCACCTCTGGCAGCGCGACTGCTTCGAGCGCGAGCGCATCCAGCCGTTCAAGCAGGTCTTCCGCGAGCTTTACGTCCTCACCGACGCCGAGCGGGCCGAGGGGACCCGGAGCCTCCGCTACGCCGGCCACCAGGTCAACCCCCGCCAGGCCCTGGCCCTCCTGGGCGGCCGGGGCTGGGTCAACCACCCCGAGGAGGGGGTCCGCAAGACCTTCCACGAGGCCGGCCTGACGGCGCACCTCGAATTCCTCGAAGGCACGTTCACCCCGGCCGAGGTCGAGGGGCTGACGATCGAGGCCGTCAGGTTCGTCCGCCGGGGCGAGTGGAAGCCGATGCCCCTGGCCGACGTCCCGCCTCGCCTCTTCGGCGAGGCGATGCGCGACCTCGACCTGGTCGTCAGCGTCGCCCATCGGGGCGGGGTCGACCCCGAGGCCAGCGCCTCGACCGTCGAGATGCGGGCGGCCTTGCTCCGGGAGACCTGCCAACTGCTCCGGCTCGACAACGTCCGCGTCCGGGGCTCTCACGCCCTGATCGGCGGCGTGCTGGGTGACTACTCGCTCCACCTCGGCAGCGCCGTGGTCCATCGCCAGCCCGGCGGGGCGCTCTGCATCGTCCCGGCTCACGCCCAGCAGCGGGGGCGCCTCTTCCTCCCCTTCGCCGACGACGACCCGAAGACCGCCGAGGTGATGTCCAAGGCCCTCCTCCTCGCCCGGGACGGCGAGATCCAGGACCCGACCATCCTCGCCCAGATCCGGACGGCAACATGAAGCACAAAACATTTTGATTTTAGTTATTATTTGAAATCTGAGATTTCAGATCTCAAATCAGAATCCGACGCGACGACTGATGGAGCCGGATGAGCGGGCGGGACCGCCTCCCGAGGCTTCAAACTCCCGGCTCAGCCCGCCCCCGTCGCCTCGACCTTCGCCGCGCAGAACTTGAACTCGGGGATCTTGCCGAAGGGGTCGAGCGCGGGGTTGGTCAGGAGGTTCGCGGCGGCCTCGGCGAAGCAGAACGGGATGAAGATCAGGCCGGGCGGGACGTCGCGATCGGACCTCGCGGCCAGCTCGATCGACCCCCGGCGGGTCGAGACGCGGAGCCTGTCCCCGGGGTTGGCCCCGAGGCGGCGGAGGTCGGCCGGGGCGACGTGGACGGCGGCCTCGGGCTCGATCCGGTCGAGGACGGTGGCGCGGCGGGTCATCGAGCCGGTGTGCCAGTGCTCCAGGAGCCGGCCGGTGGTCAGGACCATCGGGTAGGCGTCGTCGGGCAGCTCGTCGGGCGGCGAGACCTCGGCGGGCACCAGCTTCCCCCGGCCGGTCGGCGTGGGGAAGCCTTCGGCGAAGATCAGCTCGTGACCGGGGTCGGACTCGGAGGGGCAGGGGTACGTGACCGCCCCCTCGCGTTCCAGCCGCCCCCACGAGATCCCCCGGATCGAGGGCATGCAGCCGCGCAACTCCTCGTAGATCTCGCTCGGGTGCTCATAATTCCAGCCGAGCCCGAGCCGCCGAGCCAAATCGCGGACGATCCACCAGTCCTGGCGGGCGTCGCCGGGAGGTTGGAGCGCGGCGCGGCCGATCTGGACGCGGCGGTCGGTGTTGGTGAAGGTGCCCGTCTTCTCGGGGAAGGCGGTGCTGGGGAGGATCACGTCGGCGTGGCGGGCGGTCTCGGTCAGGAAGATCTCCTGGACGACCAGGTGGTCGAGCTTCGCCAGCGCCTCGCGGGCGTGCCGGGCGTCGGGGTCGGACATCGCGGGGTTCTCGCCCATGATGTACATCCCCCGGATCGACCCCCGGAGGATCGCGGCCATGATCTCGACGACGGTCAGCCCCGGCTCGGGGTCGAGGTTGACGCCCCAGTACTTCTCGAAGTCGGCATGCGCGGCCGGGTCGTTCGTCCGGTGGTAATCGGGCAGGAACATCGGGATCAGGCCGGCGTCGGAGGCGCCCTGGACGTTGTTCTGGCCCCGGAGCGGGTGCAGGCCGGACCCGGGCCGGCCGACCTGGCCGCAGAGCAGCGCCAGCGCGATCAGGCAGCGGGCGTTGTCGGTCCCGTGGACGTGCTGCGAGATCCCCATCCCCCAGAAGATCAGGGCCGACCTCGCCCGGCCGTAGAGCCTGGCCACCTCGCGCAGGGTGCTCGCGTCGACCCCGCACACCGGCGCCATCTTCTCCGGCGAGAAGGCAAAGGTCCGGGCGCGTAGCTCCTCGAAGCCCGACGTGAACCGATCGACATACGCCCGGTCGTACAGCCCTTCCTCGATGATGACGTGGATCAGGGCGTTCAGCAGCGCGACGTCCGAGCCGGGCTTGAACCGCAGGTGATGCGTCGCGTGCCGGCTGAGGCCCTGGCCCCTCGGGTCGATGACGACGAGCTTCGCCCCTCGCCTCGCGGCGCCCTTGATGAACGTCGCGGCGACCGGGTGGTTGACCGTGGGGTTGGCCCCGATGACCACGATGACGTCGGAGTGGACGCACTCCGAGAACGGCGCCGTCACCGCCCCCGAGCCGATCGTCTCGATCAGCGCGGCGACCGACGAGGCGTGGCAGAGCCTCGTGCAGTGGTCGACGTTGTTGCCGCCGAAGCCGGTCCGGACCAGCTTCTGGAACAGGTACGCCTCCTCGTTCGACCCCTTCGCCGAGCCGAACCCCGCCAGGGCCCGGCCGCCGAACGTGTCGCGGATCGTCCGGAGGCCGGCGGCGGCCACGTCGAGCGCCTCGTCCCAGGTCGCCTCGCGGAAGTGGGTCGAGGGGTCCGACGGGTCGACGAAGTCGTCCGCGTCCTTGGGCACGTCCGGCTTGCGGATCAGGGGCCTCGTCAGCCGCTGCGGGTGCGCGACGTAGTCGAACCCGAACCGCCCCTTGACGCAGAGCCGGTTGTGGTTGGCCGGGCCGTCCCGGCCGTCGACCTGGAGGATCTTGTTGCCCTCGATCTGATAGGTGAGCTGACAGCCGACCCCGCAATAGGGGCAGAGGCTGTCGACCGACCGATCGGGCTCGCGCGACTTGCGGCCCTCCTTGTCGAGCACCGACGACGGCATCAGGGCGCCCGTCGGGCAGGCCTGGACGCACTCGCCGCAGGCGACGCACGTGCTGTGGCCCATCGGGTCGTCGAGGTCGAAGACGATCTTGGCGTGATGCCCCCGGCGGCCCATGCCGATGACGTCGTTGACCTGGACCTCGCGGCAGGCCCGGACGCAGAGCCCGCAGTGGATGCAGGCGTCGAGCTGGACCGCCATCGCCGGGTGGCTGACGTCGGGCGCGGGGGCATGCCGGGCCGGGAATCGACTTTCCGTCACGCCAAGTTTATCGGCCCAGCGCCAGAACTTCGAATCCGGGTCGTGGGCGGCCTCGCGCGGGGGCTGGTCGGCGAGGAGCAGTTCCATGACCATCGCCCGCGCCGCCTTCGACCTGGCCGAGTCGGTCGCGACCTTCATGCCGGGCGAAGGCCGCCTCAGGCACGAGGGCGCCAGGACCCGTTCCCCCTCGACCTCGACCATGCACGCCCGGCAATTGCCGTCGGCCCGGTAGCCGGGCGCCGGCGAGTAGCAGAGGTGGGGGATCTCGACCCCCTCGCGACGGGCGACCTGCCAGATCGTCTCGCCGGCCCGGGCCTCGACCTCGCGGCCGTCGAGAGTGAAGGAAATGCTCATCGGGCACCCAACGAAAAGGTGAGGTGTAGGGTGGGTGAGCGGCAGCGAAACCCTCCGACGCTCGGCGGGGCCGTCTCCGGTGGGTTTCGCTACCGCTCACCCACCCTACCGGAGAGACGGCCCGGACCCTCGTCGAATTCTTCCGGGAAATAGCGGAGGGCGCAGAGCAGGGGGTTCGGCGCCGCCTGGCCGAGCCCGCAGATCGAGGCGTCACGCATCACGGCGCCCAGCTCGGTCAGCAGCGGCGCGTCCCATTCGGGGCGTTCCATCAGCCGGACGGCCTTGTCGGTCCCGCACCGGCAGGGGGTGCACTGGCCGCAGCTCTCGTCGGCGAAGAACCGCATCAGGTTGAGCGCGACGGCCCGGATGTCGTCGCGATCCGACAGGATGACCACCGCCGCCGAGCCGATGAAGCAGCCGTGAGCCTCCAGCGTGCCGAAGTCGAGCGGGATGTCGGCCAGGCTCGCCGGCAAGATCCCGCCCGATGCGCCGCCGGGGAGATATCCCTTGAAGGTGTGCCCCTCCCGCATCCCGCCGCAATATTCGTCGATCAGCTCGCGGGCCGTGATCCCCGCCGGCGCGAGCTTCAACCCGGGCGATTTCACGCGGCCCGAGACCGAGAAGCTTCGCAGGCCCTGGCGGCCGTTCCGCCCCTCGGAGGAGAGCCATCCCGGGCCTCGCTCCAGGATGTCGCGGACCCAGTAGACGGTCTCGACGTTGTGGATCAACGTCGGCAGGCCGAAGAGTCCGACCTGAGTGGGGTAGGGGGGCTTCTGCCGGGGATAGCCTCGCTTGCCTTCGAGGCTCTCCAGCATCGCGGTCTCCTCGCCGCAGATATAGGCCCCGGCCCCCCGGCGGAGGTGGATCTTCGGCGGGTCGGCGATCCCGGCCGCGCCCAGCCGGCCGATCTCGCGGAGCAGGACCTCGCGAACCTCCGGGTACTCGTCGCGGAGGTAGATGTAGACCTCGTCGGCCTCGACCACCCACGCGGCGATGAGCATCCCTTCGAGGAACCGGTGAGGGTCGGCTTCGAGGTAATGACGGTCCTTGAACGTGCCGGGCTCCCCCTCGTCGGCGTTGATGGCCATCAGGCGAGGCCCCGGCGACTGCCGGACCAGCCGCCACTTCTGCCCCGAGCGGAACCCCGCGCCGCCGAGCCCCCGGAGGCCCGAGGCCTCGACCGCGCCGATCACCCCCTCGACCGGCCGCGACCCCTCGCGGCACTCGCGGAGCACCCGGTAGCCGCCGGCCTCGGCGTATTCCCCCAGGCCGATCGTCCGCGAGGGCAGGACCGGCTCGACCCGACCTTCGGCCACGGCCGCCCCGACCGACGAGCCGGTCGCGCATTCGAGGTGATGATGGCCCACGACCGCGACCGGGGCGCGATCGCAGCGGCCCATGCAGGGGGCGGAGATGACCCGGACGCCCGGCCCGAGGTCGCCGGCCAGCCCGTCGCGGAGGGCCTCGGCCCCTTCGAGGGCGCAGGCGATGCTGTCGCAGACCCGGACGGTGATCGGGGGCGGTGGGGCGTCGCCGTCTTCCAGGACGTCGAAGTGGGCGTAGAACGTGGCGACCTCGTAGACCTCGGCCATCGCCAGCCGCATCACCTCGGCGAGGGCCGCGAGGTGGGCCGGCTTGAGCGAGCCGAAATGGTCCTGGATGAGGTGCAGGTGCTCGATCAGGAGGTCGCGCCGCCTCGGGCGATCGCCCAGCAGCGCGATCACCTCGCCCAGCGCGGCCGGTTCGACCTGCCGCCCCTTCGGCTGCGGGTTCGCCTTTCCCTGTCGCCCCTCGAGCCGCATGAGACATGGACCCCCGCGCGGACGGGACGCCGCCTCGCCCGCCGATCGAGTTCAGCGTCGGGTTGACGATCGATCATACACCGGGCGCGGCCCGAAGCAACCGGGCGGGGACGGCCCGCAGGGTTGTTCAAAGGTCGCGCCGCAATCCTCCGCCCCCCCAGCGGCCTCTCGAAGCTCTGGCGACGTCATCCGTCCGAGGACCTGAGATCGGGCCGCCGACGCCGGGCCCGATCAGGGTCGGATCAGCGGCCGGACCTCGATCTTGCGGAAGAAGATCTCGGCCCCCTCGGACTGGAACTGGATCTTGCCGGCGGCCGGGCTGGCGTCGGTCCCCTCGTTGACGAGCAGGCCGTTGACCAGCACGACGACCCGGCCGCCGTCGCAGATGACCTCGGTCCGGTTCCACTCGCCGGAGGGGCGCTCGACGTCACGCTTGCCCCGGAACCCCAGCGAGTCGCGCCAGGAGGGGTCGCGGCCCCACCAGTTGATCCGCCCCCGGTCGCGGGCGACCGCCGGAGCCCCCTTCTCGAAGTAGGGCTGGCCGTCGGCCCCGGTCCGGGCCTCGCAGGTCAGGCGGGGCTTCCCCTTGCCGCCGACGAGGAGGAGGTCGCCGGTCCCTCCCTCGATGATCTGGCACTCGATCGACTCCATCCACTGGCCGCCCGCGGCGCCGTCGGGGCCCGTGCAGTGCAGGAGGATGCCCGAGTCGCGGGCCGCCTTCGCCCGGGAGCCCCAGGTCTGCTCGCCCCATTTCCACTCGACGACCAGGTGGTAGTCGGAGAAGTTGCCGCCTGTGGCCAGGCCGCCGAACTCCTCGCCCGAGGCCCGGATCATGCCGTCGCGGACGGTGAAGACGTTCAGGGGGTCCTCGTAGCCGTGCCCCCTGGTGTAGGCGTAGAAGCCCGCCAGGTCGCGGCCGTTGAACCGGAAGATCGGCTCGCCGGAGCGGAATTCGGGCACCGCCCGCGCGAACGAGGGGACGTCGGCGTCCTCCGGCGAGGCTACGGGGGCGACGAGTGCCAGGATCAGCGTCGTGAGGATGGGTCGCAAGGTGGGCTCTCCACGGCTCCGGGGACCGAACGGGGATGGCTATCGTCCCAGGACGGGACACGTCTGGCAACTCGGAGGCCGCCGCCTGGAAGATTGCAAAGACCCCGTGACGAGGGAAAAGGGGACGGGCTCCGGCTGGACTCGGCCGGTGCCCGTCCCATTTCCCCGGGCGAGGACGGACCTGGCCGAGGATCTGATCCGGGAGGATGTTGCCAAGGGGTACGGGGAGGCATAAGATCGGCCTCGGGGCCGGCATGAACGTGAGCCGAGCCCACCCTTCCCGTCCCCGGGGCCCGCGATGTCGACGACCGATCTCGACCCGATCCGCCTGCTCCGCCCCCGGCGCAAGATCGCGGGTGCGTCCGCGATCCTCCTGCCATTCGAGCCCGGCGGCGCGGTCGATTGGGCCGCGTTCGCCGCCCATGCTCGACGGACCGCCGAGGCCGGGCTGACCCCGGCCGTCAACATGGACACCGGCTACGTCAACCTCCTCGAAGACGACCTCCGGGACGAGGTCTTGAGGCGGACCCGCGAGGCCCTCGGCGGCGGCCCGTTCCTCGCCGGCGCCTTCGTGGCCGACCGGCCGGGGGACGCCTTCGACCGCGACGCTTACCTCCGGCGGATCGAGTCGATCGCCGGATTCGGCGGGACGCCGGTCGTCTTCCAGTCGCACGGGCTGACCTCCTTGGACGACGACGCCCTCGTCGACGCCTACGCCGAGATCGGCCGCCATTGCGACCGGTTCCTGGCCTTCGAGCTGGGCACGGCGTTCGCGCCGTTCGGCCGGATCTATCCGCTGGACGTATTTCGGGGACTGCTCGGCGTCCGCTCGTGCGTCGGGGCCAAGCATTCGTCGCTCCACCGCGAGCCGGAATGGCTCCGCCTGATCGAGCGCGACCGGCTCCGGCCCGACTTCCGGGTCTACACCGGCAACGACCTGGCCGTCGACATGGTCATGTACGGCAGCGATTACCTGCTGGGGCTGAGCACGTTCGCCCCGGACCTCTTCGCCCGCCGCGACGCCCTCTGGGAGGCCGGCGACCCCGCGTTCTTCGAGCTGAACGACCTGCTCCAGTACCTCGGGTTCTTCGCCTTCCGGCCGCCGGTGCCGGCCTACAAGCATTCGGCCGCGATGTTCCTCCGGCTCCGAGGCTGGATCGGCAGCGACCGGACCCACCCCCGGAGCCCGTCCCGGCCGGCGTCCGACATCGAAGTCTTGCGCGACATCGGGCAGAGGCTCGGCGTCGTCCCGGAGGTCTGAGCGATGTCGATCCGACGGATGGCCTCGATCAGGACCCTGGACGACCTGCGCGGCCTGGCGGCGGCGCTCGGCGTGGACCTCCCCGTCGACGAGGCGATGGAGATCGGCCCGGATGCGCCGCTCGCCCGGCCGTTGATTCGAAAAGGCGGCCCCGTCGGCAACCGGTTCGCGATCCTGCCGATGGAAGGCTGGGACGGCACCGAGGACGGCCGGCCCACCGACCTGACCCGCCGCCGCTGGCGGAACTTCGGCCTGAGCGGGGCCAAGCTGATCTGGGGCGGCGAGGCGGTCGCCGTCCGCCGGGACGGCCGGGCCAACCCCAACCAACTCATGATGGATGACGCGACCCTCGGCGGGATCGAAGGGCTCCGAGACGAGCTGATCGGGGCCCACGTCGAGCATTTCGGGACCGATTCCGACCTCCTCATCGGGCTCCAGTTGACCCACTCGGGCCGGTTCGCAAGACCGAACGAGAAGAAGCGGCCCGAGCCGAGGATCGCCTACCGGCATCCGATCCTGGACCGGGTCGTCGGCGTCGAGGACGACGGGCCCTTGCTGTCGGACGACGAGGTCGCCCGGCTGGTCGACGACTTCGTCCGGGCCTCGATGCAGGCCCGGAAGGCGGGGTTCGGGTTCGTCGACATCAAGCACTGCCACGGCTACCTCGGGCACGAGTTCCTCTCGGCGGTCGACCGGCCGGGCCGGTACGGCGGGAGCCTGGAGAACCGCTCGCGATTCCTCCGCGAGGTCGTCGCCGGCATCCGCGCCGAGGCCCCGGGGCTGGAGATCGGCGTGAGGCTGAGCGTCTTCGACCTCGTCCCGTTCCGGCCCGGCACCGGCGGGACGGGCGAGCCGGCGGCCAGGGGGCCGTATCGCCACGCCTTCGGCGGCGACGGGACCGGGCTCGGGTTCGACCTGGCCGAGGTCTCGGAGTTCCTCTCGATCCTGGAAACCCTGGGGATCGACCTCCTCTGCACGACCGCCGGGAGCCCCTACTACAACCCGCACGTGATCCGCCCGGCGGCCTTCCCGCCGTCCGACGGCTACCTCCCGCCCGAAGACCCGCTGATCGGGGTGGCGCGGCACCTCTCGGCGACCTCGTGGCTCAAGGCCCGGCATCCCGGGCTGGCCGTGGTCGGGTCGGGGTACTCGTACCTGCAAGAATGGCTGCCATTCGTCGGCCAGCGGGTCGTCCGCGACGGCGGGGCCGACTTCGTGGGTCTGGGCCGGATGGTCCTGTCGTACCCCGAGATGCCGGCCGACGTCCTGGCGGGCCGGCCGACATCCCGCAAGCGGGTCTGCCGGACCTTCAGCGACTGCACGACCGCCCCCCGGAACGGCATGGTCTCGGGCTGCTACCCGCTCGACCCGTTTTACAAGGGGCGTCCCGAGCGGGAGCGGGTGAACCGGATCAAGCAAGAGGCGGCCGAGCGGATGCCCGCGCGGAATTCCCCCTGAATATCGGAACATGCCCATGAAATCGTCGAGGTTGGATGGTCGGGGCCTCGCCCGGGCCGTGGTCCTGGCGATCGGATGCGCGATGCTGGCCGGCCCATCGTGCCCGGCGCAGGCGACGAAGGCCGAGTTCAAGTTCGACCTCGGCCCGGGGAAGGTCGCGCCGGGGTTCGTGCCCGTCCTGCCCTCGACGGTCTATTCCCAAGAATCCGGCTACGGATTCGAGCCAGGTAGCAAGATCGTCGGCGTCGACCGGGGCGGCTCCGACCCGCTGCGGGACGACTTCTGCGCGGCCGACGGGCCGTTCCTGTTCTCGGTCGCCCTGCCCGAGGGGAATTACGACGTCAAGCTGACGCTCGGCGACGGGGACGGGACGTCCGACACGACCGTCAAGGCCGAGTCTCGACGCTTGATGGTCGAATCCGAGCGAACAGCAAAAGCGACATTCGCGACCCGGACGTTCACCGTGAACGTCCGCACGTCATGGATCGCGTCCGGCGGGGCCGTGAAATTGAAATCCCGCGAGGTGGGTTATCTCCACTGGGACGACAGGCTGACGCTGGAATTTTCCGGGCCCCGGCCTTGCGTCTGCGGGATCGAGATCGCCCCCGCGCCCGACGCCGTCACGGTCTACCTCGCGGGCGACTCCACCGTGACCGACCAGCCCCGCGAGCCCTGGAATAGCTGGGGGCAGATGCTCCCCCGGTTCTTCAAGCCCGGCGTGGCGGTGGCCAACCACGCCGAGTCGGGCGAGTCGCTCAAAAGCTTCCTCGCCCAGAGGAGACTGGAGAAGATCCTCGGCACGATCAAGGCGGGCGATTACCTGTTCATCCAGTTCGGCCACAACGACCAGAAGGAGCGCGGGGAGGGCGTCGGGGCGTTCACGACCTACAAGGACTCGCTCAAGCATTTCGTCGCCGAGGCCCGGAAGCGTGAGGCCCTGCCGGTGCTCGTGACCCCGGTCGCCCGGCGGGCGTTCGGCCAGGACGGCCGTCTCGTCAACAACCTGGGCGACTACCCCGAGGCCGTCCGCCGGGTGGCCCGGGAGGATCATGTCCCGCTGATCGACCTCAACGCCATGAGCAGGCCGTTCTACGAGGCGCTCGGGATTGAAGGGTCGAAGCAGGCGTTCGTCGACAACACGCACCACAACAACTACGGGAGCTACGAGCTGGCCCGCTGCATCATCGAGGGGATCGGGCAGGACAAGCTGGGGCTCGCGAAGTTCATCGAGGACGGCCTGCCGCCGTTCGACCCGGCCCAGCCCGATCCCGTCGCCGACTTCAAGGTGCCCCCCAGCCTACAGGGCCAATCCAACGTCCCGGACGGGAGCTGAATGATGAAGGCTGGCGCACGGTCGGCTCTCCGTTGGTTCTCGATCGCGTCGCGTTCAAAATCCTCGTTCCCACGGTCCTCCGTGGGAATGCCGTCTTCGACGCTCCTGCGTCGTCCCCCGGCCGGTCGACGTCGCCTGGAACAGGACGCGGAGCGTCCGGGACGGCATTCCCACGCGGAGCGTGGGAACGAGTGGCGTGGCGGACAGGCCCTGTTCCTGGTGGTCGGGATCGCCCTCGCGTGCCCGCCCGGGGCGGTCGCGCAGCGGCGGATGGAGACGCTCGGCCGGGGGACGATCGCGATCCCGAAGGACGACGGCAAGGTCTACGTCGGCTGGCGGATGCTCGTCACCGACCCCGAGGGCATCGCCTTCCATCTCGATCGGTCGACCGACGGCGCCCCGCCCGTCCGCCTGACCCGCGAGCCGGTCCGCGACTCGACCAACTTCCTTGACGCCGACGCCCCCCTCGATCGATCCAACACCTACTCCGTCAGGCCGGTCCTCGAAGGCCGCGAGGGCGAGGCCGGCGCCCCGTTCACGCTCAAGGCTGGCGCACCCCGGCGACAAGACATCGAGGTCCCCTTGCGGACGCCGCAGGGCTACACCCCCAATGATGCCTCGGCCGCCGACCTCGACGGCGATGGCGAATACGAGATCGTCGTCCACATGACCGGCCGGGGACGGGACAACTCGCAGGCCGGGATGACCGACCCGCCGATCCTCCACGCCTACAAGCTCGACGGCACCCTGCTCTGGTCGATCAACCTGGGCAAGAACGTCCGCGAGGGGGCCCACTACACGCAGTTCATGGCCTTCGACCTCGACGGCGACGGCCGCGCCGAGGTCGCCTGCAAGACGGCCGACGGGACCGTCGACGGCCGGGGCCAGGCCATCGGCGACGCGAAGGCCAACCATGTCGACGCCGCCGGCAAGATCCTCACCGGCCCCGAGTTCTTCACGGTCTTCGACGGCAAGACGGGGGCCGCGCTTGCGACGGCCGACTACATCCCGCCCCGGGGCGACATCGGCGGCTGGGGAGGGCCCGGCGGCAACGGCGGGAACGACCGGTCGGGCAACCGGGTCGACCGGTTCCTGGCCTGCGTGGCGTACCTCGACGGCAAGCTCCCCAGCGTGGTCATGTGCCGGGGTTATTATGGGAGGACGGTCCTGGCCGCGTGGGACTGGCGAGGGGGCAAGCTCACCTCGCGCTGGGTCTTCGACACCAACCAGGGCTATCCCTCGTTCGCGGGCCAGGGGAACCACAGCGTGAGCGTCGCCGACGTGGACGGCGACGGCCGCGACGAGATCGTCTACGGGTCGATGGTGGTCGACGACGACGGCCGCGGGCTGTTCTCGACCGGCCTGAGGCACGGCGACGCCCTGCACGTCGGCGACCTCGACCCCTCCCGGCCGGGCCTCGAAGTCTTCGGCGTCCACGAGAACGAGGGGCGGGCCAACAGCAGCCCGGGCTCGGCGATGTACGACGCCCGGACCGGCGAAATCCTCTGGAAGACGGCGCAGGGAGAGGACGTCGGCCGGGGGCTTGCCGCCGACATCGACCCGACCCGTCCCGGATGCGAATGCTGGGGAGGGCCCGGGGGCTTGCGGACGTGCCAGGGGGAGCCGATCGGCCCCGCGCCCAGGTCCGCCAACTTCGCCATCTGGTGGGACGCCGACCTGCTCCGCGAGACCCTCGACGGCATCCGGATCTCGAAATGGGACTGGCGGGGCGGCAAGCTCGACCCGATCTTCGCCGCGACCGGCTGCGCCTCGAACAACGGGTCGAAGGCCACCCCCTGCCTGAGCGCCGACCTTTTCGGCGACTGGCGGGAGGAGGTGGTCTTCCGGTCGCTCGACAACAGGAGCCTGCGGATCTACTCGACGACCGACCTGACCGCTCACCGGATTCCGACCCTGATGCACGACCCGCAGTACCGGCTGGCGATCGCCTGGCAGAACGTCGGCTACAACCAGCCGCCCCACCCCGGGTTCTTCCTGGGCGAAGGCTATCGGCCGGGGAAGCCCGCTCGCTAAGGACCGCCGATCCAATAACTTCCCGATTCGCGGGGGAAGCCTTTGGAGTGCGGGAGCTTGCTCCCGCTTTCTTGGAGGGAGCTTGCTCCCGGATCTGAGCGGCGTCCGCCGTCGGGAGCAAGCTCCCGGGGACAAAGCGGGAGCAAGCT
>JAJYDH010000018.1 GCA_021777685.1 Planctomycetota bacterium
GCAACTTCCTGTTCGCCGACGGGAGCGTGAAGTTCATCAAGTCGACGATCAACCAGCTCGTCTACATGTCCCTCGGGACCCGGGCCGGCGGCGAGGTGGTCAGCTCCGACTCCTACTGAGCCCCCGGGGGCGGCGAAGGCGCGGACGACGGGCCGGCCTCCGCCGGCCCGTCGTTCTCCGCCGGTTCAATCCAGCAGGCTCCGCTTGAGGACCTCGGTGGCCCGGTCGAATTCGGGCTGCCAGGGGATCTCGGGGCCGCCGGTCTTGAGGCAGTCTCGGAGCTTTTCCAGGGTATTTCTGGCCATGTGCGGGCATTTGTTACAAGCGCAGGTGATGCCCGGCACGGGATGGTAGCGGTGGCGGGGGACGGCGTGCTCGAGCTGCCAGAGCATGTTCGCCTCGGTGGCGACGAGGAAGTCGGCCGGCTCGGCCTTCGACCCGACGAACCGCAGCATCCCCTCGGTCCCGCCGACGAAGTCGCTCTGCTCGCGGATGTTGGCCGGGCACTCGGGATGGGCCAGGGTCAGGGCGTCGGGCAGGCGCCTCTTGAGCCGGATCAGGTCGACGACGCTGAAGACCTCGTGGACCATGCACGAGCCGTCCCAGAGGATCATCGGGCGGCCGGTGACGCCCTGGAGGTACGAGCCCAGATGGCGGTCGGGCGCGAAGAGGATCTCGACGTCCTCGGGCACCCGTCGGATGATCGACTCGGCGTTGCCCGAGGTGACGATCCAGTCCGAGAGCGCCTTCACGGCGGCCGAGCTGTTGATGTAAGTCACCGTCTGGAACCGCCGCCCCTCGTCGCGGAGCTTCGCCTGGAGCCGGGCCAGGGCGGGCGCGGGGCAGCTATCGGCCAGGCTGCAACCGGCCTGGAGGTCGGGCAGGAGCACGCGCTTGTCGGGGTTGAGCATCTTGGCCGTCTCGGCCATGAAGTGGACCCCGCAGAAGACGATGGTGCCGGTGTCCACCCGGGTCGCCGCCCTGGCCAGCTTGAGGCTGTCCCCGGTGACGTCGGCCAGCTCCTGAATCTCGCCATCCTGGTAATAATGGGCCAGGATCGTGGCGTTCTCGCGCTCCTTGAGGGCGAGGATCTCGTCGTAAATGTCGGTCACTTGCCGCCTTTTCCTTGTTTTTACCGTGGCGAGGAAGAACCCACTTCCGTCGATCGCAACTTGAACACGGGAGTATCTTAGGGTCGGTGGGCCGGTTCGGGAAATCGAAACATCATAAGGCCCGCGATCAGAGGAAGATAGCCGGTTCGACCTTGAAGTAATCCGCGAGCGATCGCATGACCGCCCGGCTGACCTTGCGTTTGCCGGCCAGGATCTCCGAGATCGTGGATTCGGCGATGCCGGTCTCGGCGGCGACCCGGGCCTGGACCACCCCCTTCGACTCGATCAGGAATCGCAGGATGTCGGCGGGCGTGGCGGCCGGCTCGGGATCGTGCTCGCTCTCGTAGGCGGCGACGAGGTCGCCGAGGACCGACCGATAGTCCGACTCGTCGAGCGTGAGTTCGCCCAGGTCGGTCAGACGATCGATCATCGCGATCGCCCGATCGAGCTCCTCTCCCGAGCGGATCGGGCGGAGCGGCACCTCGGCGACGAGGCCCAGGTAGCGGCCCGATCCCGCGGGAGAATCGACGGTCTTCGAAGACATGAGATCCTCGCAAAGGATGGGGGATGCGACCGGAGACGCGAGCTATTCCTTCCACTTTCCTTCGTCGTATTCCTGATGCGTCAGGACGTGCCGTAAGTAGATATGGCGTGGCTTGAGATTGTATCGAATTTCCGTTATTAGTCGAAATTTGTTGCCGCCCACGTTGAAGACCACGAATTTGCCGACCTGGCTGGCATTCCCGAAGGTCTCCCGGACGTCGGCGAAACAGGTCCATGTGGCGTGGGTGACGGTCTTTCGCCAGAGGTCGAAGGAAAGCCTGGCCGATCGGTGCTCGGGATGGGCTTCGAGGAACGTCACGAACTTCTTCTTCGAGATCAGGCGGAACCGATGCTTCTTGCCCATCGCCCCTCCTTCCGCAAGATCAAGCTTACTTCGCATCGCCAGACGATCAAGGCCGGTCTTCGCAAATTCAGAATGGTATGCCTTGTGCATTGGTTCGGCGGCGGTCTTTGACACCCCCGCCCGGGCGGGGGTATATTATGTGTAGCTTGTGCGCCTGGACTCGGGGACCCTCCGACTCGACCTCGCACCTTGCCCCTCCGAACAAGGCCCGCCCTGGAGATCGGCCGATCATGGTGCGCTCCACGTCGCCGCTGCTCCTCCTCTCCACGTTGTTCCTCGGCGTGCTGCTCGGCCTGAACCTCGACCCGGGCCGGCGGACCGTCTCGGCCCAGGCTCGGCCTCCTGCACCGTCGCCAGCGGCCTCGCCGAGCGAGGACGTCGGGCCGATCCCGATCACGCGAGGGCAGGGGAGCGAGGAGGCGATTTACACCCAGCTCGCCCGCCAGTACGCCCAGTTCGAGCACGTCAACCGGACCTTCGAGCTGGTCGCGAAGGCGGTCTCCCCGTCGGTCGTCCACCTCGTCGCCCACAAGACGGGCAAGCGCGACGAGGAGCCGCACGCGACCGACTACGAGGAGACGGGCTCGGGCGTGATCGTCCGGTCCGAAGGGTCGCGCGGGGTGTTCGTCCTGACCAACAACCACGTCGTCACCAACGCGACGGTCGGCCAGATCGACATCTTCCTGAGCGACGGCCGGTCGTTTCATCCGTCGCGGATCTTCGCCGACAGCAAGGCCGACATCGCGGTCCTCCGGCTCGACCGGGCGGACCTGCCCGCCGCCCGGCTGGGCAACAGCGACGACGCGGCGGTCGGGTCGTGGGTGATGGCGATGGGCAGCCCGTTCGGACTGAACCACTCGGTCAGCCAGGGGATCATCAGCGGCCGGGGGCGGCACGAGGTCGACCTCGAACGCGCGGGGGTCGAGAACCAGGACTTCCTCCAGACCGACGCCGCGATCAACCCGGGCAACTCGGGCGGGCCGCTGGTGAACATGAAGGGGGAGGTGGTCGGGATCAACATCGCCATCCTCTCCAACGGCGGGGGGAACGAGGGCGTCGGGTTCAGCATCCCGATCAACCTGGCGAGGTGGATCATGGGCCAGCTCCTGGCCAACGGCCGGGTCAATCGCGGGGCGCTGGGCGTCAAGCTCCACCCCGAATTCGAGCCCGAGGTCGCCCTGGCGCTCGGCCTCGACCGGCCGCGGGGGGCGCTGATCGAGTCGGTCGACCCCCACTCGCCCGCCGCCCTCGGCGGGGTCAAGGTCGGTGACGTGGTCCTCCGGTTCAACAACGCCGAGGTCGCCGACCTGAATCACCTCATCAACCTCGTCTCGATGGCCCCGATCGGCCAAGCGGCCGACGTGATCCTCTGGCGCGACCGCAAGGAAATCGCGGTCAAGGTGATGGTCGCCGACAAGGACCGGATCATCGCCCATTCCCGGCCGGGCCGGGCGCCCGTCTCGTCGGGCACGATCAAGGGGCTGGAGATGGTGACGCTCGACGGCCCGGTCGCCCGCAAGATGGGGCTTCCCGAGGAGTTCCGGGGGGCCGCGGTGATGAAGGTCGAGCCGGATAGCCCGCTCGCCGGCTACTTCCGGCCGCTCGACGTGATCTCCTCGATCGCCGGCCGGCCGATCCAGTCGGCCGAGGAGGTGATCCAGGCCCTCGCCGCCCGGCGGGCCGCCGCTTCCGGGGTTGAACTCGGCATCCATCGCCTGATCGACGGGTCGTTCCAGCTCTCCAAGGTCCGCGTGCCCTGATGTCCGCGTTGTTCGAAGCCCTGGGCGTGCTGGGGGCCGACAAGGGCCTGACCGAGGGCCAGTCGAAGGCCGCCGTCGCCGCGATCATGGCGGGCGACGCCCCCGACGCGCTCGTCGGCGCCTTCCTGGCCGCCCTCCGGGTCAAGGGCGAATCCGCCGAGGAACTGGCCGGCGCCGTCGAGGCGGTCCGCGAGCGGACGACCGGCTGGGGGCCGATCGAGGGGCTTCCGCCCGCGCTCGACACCTGCGGGACCGGCGGCGACGGCGCCAACACGGTGAACATCTCGACCGCCTCGGCGGTCGTGGTCGCCGCCTGCGGCGTGCCGGTGGCCAAGCACGGCAACCGCTCGGCCTCGGGCAACTCCGGGAGTGCCGAGGTCCTGACCGAACTCGGGGTCGACGTCGAGGCCCCGCCCGAGATCCTCCGCCGCTGCCTGGCCGAGCTGGGCCTGACGTTCCTGTTCGCCCCGAAGTTCCACCCCGCCTTGCGGTTCGCCGCCCCGATCCGCCGCCAGTTACCATTCCGGACCCTGTTCAACATGGTCGGCCCGCTCGCCAACCCGGCGAGACCGGCTTACCAGTTGATCGGAGTTCCCGACGAACGGCTCGCCGACCTGATGGCCGCCGCCATTGCCCGATTGGGCGTGGTCCGAGCCGCCGTCGTCACCGGGGCCGACGGCCTCGACGAGGTCAGCCTCGACGGCCCAACCAGAGTTCGCTGGGTCGAGTCGGGCGAGGTCACTTTGAAGGTTTGGGAGCTTGGTGAATTCGGCCTCTCGCGCGTCCGGGCCGACTACCTGCGAGTCTCCGGCCCTCCCGAGAGCGCGGCGAAGCTGAGGGAATTATTTGGAGGTAAGCCCGGCCCGGCGAGGGACACGGTCCTCGCCAACGCCGCCGCCGCGTTGCTGGTCGCCGGCCGGGTCGGGACGCTCGGCGAGGGCGTCGAGATGGCGAGTCACGCCATCGACGATGGGGCTGCGGCGAGCCTCCTCGATCGCTGGTCGAGGTTGAGCCGGGAGCTTTGATCGTCAGTGTCGGTTCAGGCGGTCTTGTGTCTCGCGATCAGTTGCCTGATCGCGGGCAGCAATTCGTCGGGCACCGTGATGACGGTCTGGCCATCGCGATCCTCCAGCGCCGCCTCATCCTCGGCGACCATCTCTTCTTCGGACAGGCTCTCGTAGTGGTCGATCAGTCGTTCGACCCGCTCCGCATCCCATCCCTCGGGGAATTTCGGCTCGTTCATCATCGCCTCCTCCGCCGGTAGGCCCGGAGCGCCTTGCCCCGGAGTTCCCAGGCCGTGATTACGAATACGACCTCGCCCTCTTCGTCCGGAACGTAGATGATACGCAGATATCGACCTCCCAGGGTCTGACCCAGGGCGTGCCTTGAGTGATCGCGGCCCGGACGGTCCTGCCCCGGATTCCGCATCACGAACTCCACCTCGGCCTCGGTCACGCCGTGCCCGTAGATGTGCGGCAGTCCATTGTCGGGATCGATGTGGAATCGGAGGTCCATCGGCGATCCCCGCATCCTAGACGGGCTGTATCGTTACTGTATCACGACATGAGACCGCCGGGGATCAGGTGGTATCGCTTTTTGCCAAGTGACCACAATCGATCCAAGTTTCCACAGAGGTGATGCGACGGACGGACGATACCCATTCTGATCGACAGACCTCCTCGACGCCTGGCAACTCGACTCCTTCGGGTGCGACCTCCTGCACGGCATGATCGAAGTCGGTCGCCTCCCAACCTGACCGGGACGGGCGACACCAAACTGCCTCACACCAGCTACAGAACGCGACGAGCCGCAGCGAAGGTTTGCAACGAACCAGGACGACGAGGTCGCAACCCAGAGGGCACAGTTCGGCGACGACATGAACCATCGGCTCTGACATCTGGGGCGACTCACGATCGATCGTCCTCAGCCGTCCGAGGACTCAACTAGCCCAGGCTCCGCGATCCAGAGTTCCTCATAAACATCATACCCCCCCGGCTTCATGCCGAGGGATTGATAGACCTTCTGCGCCCGGTCGTTGGAGACCTCGACGTAAAGACGAAGTCCGATGACATCTGGCGAGGACCGCGCAGTGGTGCGGATCTCGTTGTGGAGGGCTCGGAAGGTGCCCCGGCCCCGGTGGTCGGGGTGGACGTAGACGCTCTGGAACCACCAGATCCAGCCGGCCCGCCAGTCGCTCCACTCTCGGGTGATGGCGGCCTGGCCGACGACCGCTCCCGACCCGTCCACGGCGACCCAGTAGCGGAGACGGTCGGGTTCGGCGAGGGCGGCGGCGACGCCTCGGGCCAGGATCTGCCGATCCAGAACCTTGTTTTCCGACTCCAGGGCGAGCCGGGCGTTGAAGTCGACGAGGGTGTCGAGGTCTTCTCGGCGGGCCTCGCGGATGGTCAGCCTGGGCATCAGATCCGCTCGCTCCGGCGATTCCGGGCACGGCGGCTGGCCTCGTCGAGCAGGCGGTTGTCGTCGTCGCTCAGCGAGCCCCGGCCTTCTCGGGCGATCTTGATGAGCAACTCGTCGACCTTCTCGTCGAAGAGTTCCTCGGGGATCACGGCCGTCGGCGAGGGGCGGGCGCTCGCGGCGGTCCCGGGCGTCCAGGTCGGGCCCATCGACGGGCGGGAGGGCGCGGGCGACTCTCGGGGCTCGGGCGAGACGATCCGAAGCCTGGGCTTCGCCTTCAGCATCTTCTCCAGCCGGGAGAGCCGGAGATCCCCCACCTTGAAGAGGTAGCCGAACGCCGCGCCGCCCAGGTGCGCGGCGAAGGCGACCGGCTCTCGCGAATGGCCGAGGAGCTGGAGGAGGTCGGAGCCGAGGTAGATCACCAGCAGCAGCCACATCTCGACGGGGAAGATGAACAGGAGGACTTCCCGGCGCGGGTAATAGAGCGTGTACAGGACGACGACGGCCATCACCGCGCCCGAGGCGCCGATCATGATCGCGTGGCCGGGGTTGCGGTCGAAGGTGTCGGCCACGGCCCAGCAGAGGGTGCTGAAGAAGGCGGCCGAGACGTAGAGCGCCGTGAAGTCGCGGGTGCCGTAGAACGGCTCCATCTCGCGGCCGACCATCCAGAGGAACAGCATGTTCATCAGGATGTGCCACGGCCCGTCGTGGAGGAGCGTGGCCGTCAGGAGCCGCCAGACCTGGAACTTGTGGAAGATGTCGTCGCTGTTGGCCGCGAGCCAGTCCTCGACCCCCGGGCCGATGAACTTCTGGGCGATGAAGAGCGCGACGTTGGCGGCGATGATCGCCTTGCAGGCCGGAGCCGCCCCCGAGAGCCACCCCGACCCGCGCGTCTTGTCGCGATAATATTCGCGGTCGTAGATGCCCATGATGGCTCCGACGGACGTCGTCCTCGACAAGCCGGCGGGGAGGCTCCGGGACTTTATTGACGAGATCACTTTCATCATCGGGCGGGACGATTCGCCTGTCAACGGGATTCGCGGGCGACGCGCGGGCGATCCCCCGGCGGTCGTCCCGACCCTCCCGGTCAGTCGGACAGCAGGGCCTCGACCGCCTCGCGGCGATCGGCGTAGATCGGCCAGACGAAGTCGAGCGAGGTCAGGTGGAGCAGCTCCCGGGCGCGGGCCGAGACGCCCGCGAGTGCCATCGTCCCGCCCTTGGCCTGCACCATCTTCCAGCACCGGAGCAGGACCCCGAGGAAGACCGACCCGAAGTAGTCCACCTGCGACAGGTCGAAGACGATCAGCGGCTCGGCGTCGTGCCGGATCGGGTCGAAGATCAACTCGGCGGCCTGTTCTTCCAGCCCCATCGCGATCGATTCCAGGGCGGGGGTGGCCGAGACCACCGTCAGGTCCCCCCGACGCTCGATCGTGAAGGCGTCCTGCGGTTCCGATTTCGACATGGCAGGGCCGGCTCGGGGAGGAAGGTCGCGGCAAGGATGCCCGGGTGCGGGCCGACTCCTTACACTAAGAGCTTCGGCCCGCTTCATCAAGGGCAAACCCGCCCCGGCGTGATCGAATCGACATCGACCATCGACGACCGGCCGGGGCGAGCCTCGTGCCCGTGGTTCAGTCGCGACCGTCGCGGCGGGAGACGCGGAGGACCTGGAGCCGGCTGGGCATGTGGGTCGACTTGGCGTCGTTGTCGAAGGCGACGACCAGCCGGACCGTGGTGGGGGAGGCCCCCTTGCCGGGTTGCGGGAGGTCGGCGAGCCCCTCGGCCTTCATGGCGACCTCGAAGTCATGGGCGCGGACGGGCCTGGCCGGGCCGGCCTTCGGGATCGCGTCGTCGGGGAGGAACCACAGCGTGTTGCCGTGGAAGGCGTTGTCCTTGTCCTCGGTCGCGGTCAGGACGAAGAAGCCTCGCCAGTCGGGGACGTAGAGGAGGGAGGTCAGCGTGGCCTGGACCCCCTCGCGGCGGCCGGCGTCGAAGGCGAACAGCTTCTCGAAGGCCAGCGACGAGCCGGCGGGCTGGTCGTCCTTGATCTCGGCGGCGAAGACGCGGACGAGGTCGGTCGGCTCGCGGAGGCCGACGACGACCTGGGTCCGGGCCGTCTTGCCGTCGGGCCCGGCCAGCTCGCGGATCGCCAGCCCCTCGATCTTGAGCCGGTCGACCTCGCCCGACTCCTTGCCGAGCGCCGCCCTGAGCGACGCGGCGGCGTCGAACTTGACGACCGAGGCGGGGTCGACCTTCGGCACCTCGCCCGGCCTGATGTCGCCCCGGAAGCGGAACCGGACCAGGTGGGCCCGCTGCCCGCGCTCCTCGTCGGTCTTGCCGGAGTGCGAGCCGATCGCGTAGAAGTTCCCCTTCGAGTCGCGGGCCATCCCCTCGAACTTGGGGCCCGAGGCGGTCGTGGCCGGCAGGGCGTCGCTCGTCACCGGCTCGCCGACGATCCTGCCGGTGGCCGTCTCGACGGCGTAGAACTCGGACGCCTTATCGTGGGCGATCAGCACGAACTTGCCGTCGCCGATCGGCTCGACGGCCGAGGCCTCGACCTTCGGGTCGACCTGGATCGGCTCCGACTCGCTGGAGCCGGGGCGGTGGAGCGGGACGGGCAGGCCCTCGGCCTCGACCCGGATCGTGTCGGCCCGCGAGGTCGCCGAGCCGCCGACGATCAGCCCCAGCAGGGCCAGGCCTCGCGTCGTCTTTCCGATGAACATGATCGATCTCTCTCCCTGGCTTCGAGCACAAACTCAGGTGGAAGGGGGAAACGACCATCGTCCGGGGAGACGGCTAAGACCGCAAGTGAAGTCTTGATGAAGGTTTCGGTCCGAAGTCGATCGGATTGCCGGGGATCGCGAGAACCGGCCCTGGGGCCTTGGCGGGGAGATGGCCATTGCGGAGAATTCAAACAATCTCCAAAATCGAGTTGTCAGCGGGATCGTGTGGTCGCCCGATCGTCAGGAGGTCCCCGTCCATGAAGTTTCGAGCCTTGCATCTCGCCCCGATCGGCCTGGTCGCCTCGGCCCTGGCGCTCGCCCTGGTGGCGAACGGGCAGGAGCCGTCGGCGAAGCCCCGGAAGGTCACCAAGACCGACGCCGAGTGGCGCAAGCAGCTGACGCCCAACCAGTATGCCGTGACCCGGCAGGCCGCGACCGAGCCGGCGTTCTCGGGCAAGCTCCTGAAGGAGCACCGCAAGGGGGTCTTCGAGTGCATCTGCTGCGGCACGGCCCTGTTCAGCTCGAAGGCCAAGTTCGAGTCGGGGACCGGCTGGCGGAGCTTCTTCGCCCCGTATGCCGAGGCGAACATCGAGACCGACACCGACTACAAGCTCGGCTATGCCCGGACCGAGGTCCGGTGCAGCACCTGCGGGGCGCACCTCGGCCACGTCTTCGACGACGGCCCGCCCCCGACCGGCCTCCGCTTCTGCATGAATTCCGCGGCGCTCAAGTTCGCCCAGGACACGCCCGCGACCAAGGCCGCCGCCAAGGACAAGGCCGAGAAGAAGTCCGAGCCGCCGAAGGCTTCCGCCGCCAAGGAGGCACCCGCCGACGCCCCGAAATAATCGCGGCGTGGTGATATCTTGTTGTTCGTAGCCCTGCCATGTTGTCCTGGCAAGGCTACATGATTACATCTCGTCGACGACGCCGATCCCCAGCGCGCTCAGGCCCGCCCTGAGCGTCCGCGCCGTCAGGTCGATCAGGGCCAGCCGGCCGTCGCGACGCTCGGGCGACTCGGCCTTGATGACCGGGCATTCCTGGTAGAACGTGCTGTAGGCGTTGGCCAGGTCGAACAGGTAGTCGGTCAGGATGTTCGGCTTCAGCTCGCCCGCGGCGAACTCCAGCGTCTCGGGATAGCGGAGCACGCGGACGGCCAGCGCCCGCTCGGCGGGGTTCGAAAGGGCGATGGGCGGCCGGGCCGCCCGGATCGCCTCGGGGGTGGTCTCGGCCTTGCGGAAGATGGACTGAATCCGGGCGTAGGCGTACTGGAGGTAGGTCGCCGTGTTGCCGCTGAGGGCGACCATCCGGGCCATGTCGAAGACGTAGTCGCTCATCCGGTTCTGCGAGAGGTCGGCGTACTTGATCGCCCCCAGGCCGACGACCTCGGCGACGTGTCGCCGCTGACCCTCGGGCAGGTGCGCGCTGTTCTCGTCGACGACCTTGCGGGCCTCGGCGATCGCCTCGTCGAGGAGCGACTCCAGCCCGACCACGTCGCCGTCGCGGGTCTTGTACGGCCGACGATCCTGGCCGAGGACCGTCCCGAACGCGACGTGCTCCATCGCGATCCCGTCGTAGCCCCACCGCTTCGCGACGGCGAACAACTGCTTGAAGTGGTCCCCCTGGCGGTGGTCGACCACATAGAGGAGGAGATCGGGGTCCCAGGTCGCCTTGCGATACTGGATCGTGGCGAGGTCGGTCGTCGCGTAGTTGTAGGCCCCGTCGCGCTTCCGGACGATGAACGGGGCCTTGAACCCCTCGGAGAAGACGACGGTCGCACCTTCGCTCTCGACGGCCAGCCCCCGGGTTTCCAGGTCCTTGACCACGTCGGCGAGCATCGGGTCGTAGAAGCTCTCGCCGAGGTGGACGTCGTGTTTGATGTCGAGCCGGTCGTAGACGGCCTGGAGCGCGGCCAGGCAGTGGGGCATGAACTGGTCCCAGAGGACCCGGTTTTCGTAGTCGCCGGCGTGGAGCTTGACCGTCTCGGCGCGGGTGGCGTCGGCGACGTCCCGGGCCTCGGCGATCTTCCGGGCGACGTCCTCGAACGTGTCGGTCGTCCCCTCGGCGAGCTTCGCGAACAGGGCGCGGGCCTCGGCCGACTTCCCGGCCTCGTCCAGCGAGATCGCCTTGCCGTACCGCTCGCGGAGGGTCTCGCCCGGCTTGATCCGGGCCTGTGCGAGCTTGTAGAGCCGGGCCAGCTCGGCGACCGGGTTCGCGGCGTAGGCGGCCTCGTCGCGATGGTTCTTCCAGCCCCAGAGGATCATGCCGAACTGCGAGCCCCAGTCGCCCAGGTGGTTGTCCCGTATGACTTTATGGCCGAGTGCAGAATAGATCCGCGCGAGGCTCTCGCCGATCACGGTCGAGCGGAGGTGCCCGACGTGCATCGGCTTGGCGACGTTGGGCGAGGAGTAGTCGACCACGACCGTCTTCGGGTGTTCGGGGAAACTCAAACCCAACTTCTCGTCGACCAGCAGGTCGCCGAGCTGCCGGGCGATCCAGTCGTCGGAGAGCCGGACGTTGAGGAACCCCGGCCCGGCGACCTCGGGCGGGCCGGCCATCGGCGCGAGGTCGACGACCTTCGCGACCTCCAGGGCCAGCTCGCGCGGGTTCTTCTTCGCCGCCTTGGCGATCGCCATGCAGCCGTTGGCCTGGTAGTCGCCGAACTTGGGGTCGGTGCTCGGCCGGACCGCCAGCGCGAAGGCGGCGGGGTCGCCCCCCTCGGGGGTCGCGGCGACGAAGGCCCGGCGGAGTTGTTCCAGGACGTTCATGGGGAATTTGGCGGGCGGTGCCCGCCCTACGGATACTCGGAAGTCGTCCGTAGGGTGGGTCGAGCCTCGGGCGAGCCCCACCACGCGTCGGTGGTGGGGCTCGCCCGAGGCTCGACCCACCCTACATCGTCTGTAGGAGCGGCGATCAACAATACTATCGTGCCCGGGGCCTCCCGGTAACACACGATCCGGCCGGATCGTCGGGTTTAAGCTTCTTCGGAGTCCGTCGGCTCGGGCTCGGGCCTCGTCTCGGCGGGCGGGGCGGCCTTGATCCGGGCGGGGTCTCGCCACTCGACCCGGGGGGCGTCTCCCCAGATCTCTTCGAGGGCGTAATAGGTCCGGGCGTCCTCGGAGAAGATGTGGACGACGAAGTCGCCGTAATCGGTCAAGATCCAGCGCCCTTCCTCGGCCCCTTCCATGCCGAGCTTGGCCTCGCCGAGCTTCTTCAGCTCCTGGTCGATCTCCGAGGCGATGGCATACGCCTGGCGGCGGGAGTTGGCCGAGGCGATGACGAAGAAGTCGATCAGCGGCGTGGCCTGGCGGAGGTCGAGCAGGAGGACATCCTTGGCCCGGTTGTCGTCGGCGATCCGGGCGCAGAGCCGGGCGTGTTCGAGCGCCTTGGCGATCCGCTCGGCGTTGGCCCGGCCGGCGGCGGAGTGCGCGACGTCGTCCTGCGGCAGAGGTTGGGCGGTCTTCCTCCGGCGAGGGGTGGGCTCGGGCGCGGGGGCCGGGGCGGCGTGAGTCGGCTTCTTGTTGGGATAGGCCATCAGGTTGAGTCCGAAGGGAGAAGCTCCGACCGTTTCGCGTATCGGAAGGACGCCTCGATGTTATTGCCGGTCGAATCCGGCTCAAGTCGAAGGCGACGTGCAAGTTGTTGTCGAAAAAATCGCGAGCCGTCCCGATCCGCCGGGGATTCAGCGGGCCGCCCGCGTCTCGGCCGGCTCCCCCTCGAAACCGAGCGAGACGACCCCGAGCAGGTCGACGTACTCGGCGCCGTCGCGCTCGTCGATCACGACGGCAACCCGGCCTTTGGGGTTAAACGCGACGAAGTCCGGATGCGGGACCGGCAACGACCGGCCGTCCGCCAGCCGGAGCGAGAAGGGGCGGAACGGCACCGCGTGGATCGCCTTGTCGAGGGTCTCGATCGTCATCATCCACGTCCTGATTCGCCCGTCACGGCAAGCCGACGGACACGAGGGGGGACCGGCGGGTTCGTCCGGTCGATTGACTTCTAGTGTACACGCCGGCAGAGCCGGTGCCTACGGGCGACCACTCGCTCCTGGGCCGAACTCGGGGCCGTCCAGCGACAATTCCCGGCGCAATTCGACCGGCCCCCGGCCATCTTCGTCCCAGCCCCGGCCTTGATAATAGGCGGCGATCATGGTTTCGAGGCGCCCTCGGGAGAGCGTGGGCGTGGCGTCGTCGGCGGGATCGTCCGACAGGAACCGGGGCGGGAGGGTGTCCTCGGCCCGGGTCCAGCCTTCGCGCTCGTTGAGGCATTTGCGGGCGTTGACCACCCTCCGGGCGGTGGCCCGCAGCTCGTCGGCGTCGAGGTCCCAGCCGGTGACGGCGCGGAGCAGCCCGGCCGACTCTTCGTACAGGTCGGCGAAGACACCCCGGAGGAATTTGCAGAGGATCAGCGAGTCGATCAACGCGGCGCGGTCCTCGGTCTCGATCGCGGCGAGGGCCGAGGCGACGCCCCCCCGTCGCCGGTCGACCTTGCCGGAGAAATCCGCCTCGTAGGCCCCCGATCGGTTGTGGTCGGCCCCCCGGGTCCCGACGGCCAGGCCCAGGGCCATCGCGTGCAGGGCCCGGGGGTCGTAGCCGGGAAGCTCCAGCCCCTTGACGTGTGGGGCCAGGTCAGCCGAGCCCCGGCCGATCCGCTCGGCCGCCCGCCGGCTCCCCAGGGCGAGCCATTCGCCGATCCCCTCGCGGTCGACCAGCGCCGAGATGGCTTCGAGCACCGCCGGGCCGTCGCCGAAACGAAGCCAACGATCCGGACGCGGGAGCCTGCCATCGATCCAGCCGCGCTCGGCGCACTCCATGAAGAAGGCGATCGTGCCGCCGGTCGAGATCGTGTCGAGCCCGAGGTCGTCGCAGAGCGAGGCGGCCCGGAGGACGAATTCCGGGTCGTCCACCCCGCAGAGCGGGCCGAGGGCGAAGAGGGATTCGTATTCCATCCGCGCCCCCTTCGAGCCGACGGCGAAGATGTGCTCGCAGCCGATCGTGCACGAGGCGCACGACTTCCGGGCGACCTTCGGCGACGGCCCGAGGTCGTGGCCGGCCAGCCGTTCGGCCCCCTCGAAGTGGCCCGACTGGAAGTTCCGCGTCGGCAGGGCGTCGAACCGGTTGAAGGCCAGCAGGTTGGCGACCGTGCCCAGCTCGCGGTACTTCTCGGTCGCCGGGCCGAGAGAGCGGGCGGAGAGGGATCGGGCCAGCTCGACGGTGCGACTCGGGTCGGCCAGCGGGGTCCGGCGGTCGCCCCGGACGGCGATGGCCTTGACTTTCTTCGAGCCCATCACCGCCCCGAGACCGCCTCGGCCCGCGTGCCGGCCGTCGTGGCTGAGGGTGGCGAACGGGATCAGCCGCTCGCCCGCCGGGCCGATCGCGGCGACCTGCCAGCCCGCGCCGTGTTCGAGCCGGATGCGGGCCTCGGCCTCGGCGGCGGAGAGCCCCCAGAGGCCGCCGGCCGGCTGTGTCTCGACGCGGGGCGAGTCGACGCCCGTGCCGTCGACGAAGATCACGGTCGGCTCGTCGAAGGCCCCCGAGAGCGCGATCGCATCGACGCCCGTCCGCTTGGCGGCGATGGCGAAGTGCGACGAGCAGAGGGCGTCGCAGAGCCGGCCGGTGAGCGGGCCGAAGGCGACCACGGCGAACTTGGCCGAGGTCGTCAAGGGGCTCCCGACCAGCGGGCTCAGGGCGAAGACCAAGCAGGCGTCGGGCCCGAGCGGGTCGACCCCGCGCGGGGTCTCCCTCGCGACGATCCACGAGCCGAGGCCGACGCCGCCGATGAAGTCGCGGAGGGTCCGGTCGTCGATCGGCACGCAGCCGGGCCGGCCGGGGCGGGGATCGATCCGCAGGTAGCGTCCGTGATAGCCCGACACGGTCGAGTCACCCCCCCACGTCGGCCGCCAGCAGGAGCAGCACGTCGCCATCGTTCAGCGTCGTCTCCGGCTCGGTCACGAACCGGTCGCCGTTGAGGCTGAGCTTGTAGGCCGGGTGGGCCCGGCCTCCGAGCACGACCGAGCCGTCCAGGCCCGGGCAGGCCAGCGCCAGCCCTTCGAGGGCGGAGCCCAGATCGACGGCTTCGAGTCGGACCAGCCCGGTCCCGGCCCGGAGCCGGGGGACGCCGAACAGCTCGATGGAGATCATGCGGCAAGTCCATCCGTGCCGGCGATTCTGCCGATCTTCTGCCTCCACTCTCCCCCTGGGAGAGGGGCCGGGGGTGAGGGGCGTCGCATCGCCGACAGGCTGAAAGGAAGGGTTATCCCGACGATCGCTCGTCCGGCGATGACCCTCACCCCAACCCTCTCCCAGAGGGAGAGGGAGTTAGAAAAGACGAGCCCGCCTCGTCCATCGTGGCCGAAACCCGCCCCCCTGTCCATCGTCGCGACCGCGAACTTCGTCATCTTCGGCCAATAGTGTGATAAGAGCCGCCCTGCGCAACGATACTTTCGAAGGAACGCACGTCAAGGGCCGCGAAAAACGGCCCCGACGGGCCCGCCGAAGCGACACCATGACCCGACACCGAGAGTTGCCACCGTGGCCGACCATGACGCGATCTGGGATCACCTCGACGGGCAGCAGGCCCTTCGACTCGCCGAGGTCTTCGGCCTCGACGGCTGGCTCGTCGAGTGGGAGCGCGTCGGCGACGCCGGGTGGGAGGCGAGGCTGATCGTCCCGACCTCCCCGGGCCAGGTCGTCGGCCGGGGCCGGTCGCGGGTCTCGGCGATCTCGAAGGCCCACGTCGAGGCGGTCCGACGCCTCCGACGGCCCGACGTGCCCGAAGCTCAACGTCAGGGCCCGGATCTCGGGGCGGGGATCGTCCCCCTCGCCCCGGCCGCGCCCGTCCCTTCATCTTGAACCGTCAACCGAGGAGTCCGCCGGTGCTGAACCCGTTCCGAGACGCGCTGTCCCGCGCAGGGCGCGAGGCGCAAGGCCGATCGTCGCCGTTCCAGGCCGAGGCCGATGCCGGCCTCGAAGGCTTCCGGGCCGTCCGGGCCGACCTCGAGCGCCAGGTCCGCCGCGGCGACCTGACCGTCAAGGTCGCCCGGGAGCGGGCCGCCGCCGCCGCGGCCGACCTCCGCTCGCGGCTCGTCGGGCAGTCCGACGGCTACAGCCCGGCCTCGCGGGTGTTCATGGATCGCCTGGTCGAGGCCGACAATGCGCGGCGGCGGGCCAGGGAGTCGCTCTCGATCGAGGGCCTCCAGCGCGAGACCAACCGGCTGCTCCGCGAGCACCTGGTCGAGCAGCAGTTGCAGGCCCGTGCCGCCGAGTTCGAGGGCAAGACTTACCTCCGCCCGATCGCCGGGGGCCCGCCGGCGCCGACGCTCGACAGCCTGCTCGGCTTCCACCGGATGGCCGGCGACTCCGGCGACGAGGTCGCCGTCGAGTGGTCGAGGCGGCAGCTCGAAGGGTTCCGCAGCCGGGTCTTCAACGACGACCACGTCCGCCAGATCGACCTGGCCACCGACCGGCCCGACCGGGTGAACCCCCGGGTCGTCGACATCTACGTCGAGGCGCTCCAGGGCCGGCCGCCCGAGGAGCTGGAGACGTTCGTCGACAAGGCCGCCGAGGGCCGCGACGCCAACGCCTGCATCGCCGCGTTCGTGCTCGCCCGCCAGGACCCCGAGGGGCCGAAGCAGCGCTGGGTCCGCAAGGTCCTGTCCCGCCTCCCCGAGTTCCCCGACGCGGCCCTGACGACCCTCCGCGGCCTGGAGGCCGAGGCTCGGGCGTCCGAGGCCGACGCGGCGAGGGCCCAGGCCCAGTTTGCCATCGCCAGGGCCGAGGCCGAGGTCAACCTCGACGGCCTCCAGGCCCCGACCGACCGCGAGCTGGAGCGGGCCTCCAAACTCCAGGCGAAGCCCGTCGCCCGACCCGGCGAGTCGATCGGCCTGGCGCTCGATCGACGGGGGGCGATCGACCAGTCCGAGGCCGATGAGATCGCGACGTTCCCGGCCGAGTAGGCGTCCCGAGATGACCCTCGGGCGAATCTTCCTCCCCTTAGGATCGCCCATTCAACAACCTCCCTTTTTGGAGTGCGGGAGCTTGCTCCCGGCGGCGGACGCCGCTCAGATCCGGGAGCAAGCTCCCTCCGCGAGAGCGGGAGCAAGCTCCCGCACTCCAAAGGCTTTCCCCGCGAACCGGGAAGTTGTCGGATCGGCGGTCCCTAGCCGCCCGGAGATGACCCTCGGGCGAATCTTCCTCCCCTCTCCCAGAGGGAGAGGGAGTCAGAACTTGGAAAGACAGTGGTTCACTCTTAAATTCATGATATTTGGCCGGAACCCTCCCCGCGTCGGCCGGGGCGGGCCGGGTCGAAAACACGCGCGAAGGGGAAGTCATGCTGGAGTTGTCGGAAGACGGCCTGCGGATCGTCGAGGCCCTGGTGAACGCGCCGATCGCCTGGCAATCGCCGGCGGAGCTGGCCTCGGCGCTGGGCCGTTGCCCCGAGGAGACGACCGACCTGCTGGCGACGATGGACGCCGACGGCTGGCTGTCGGCCTGGGAGCGCGAGTTCGACGTGGTGGTCACGCTCTCGGTCGCCGCGGCGTCGCTCCTCCGGCTCCGGCTGGTGGAGGTCGGCCCCGACGAGGTTCCCCGCTGGGCCCGGCCGGGCGACCCCGAGCCGCCCAGCCCGAGGGCCGCCGGGGTCTTCCGGGCCGAGCGCGCCGCCGGCCTGGAGCTGGTGGTCGACCCCTCGGCCTCGCCCGAGCAGGAGGCCGAGCGGGCCGAGGAGATGCTCGCCCGGCTCGCCGGCGCCCCGGACGACGCGAAGGCGGCGACGAAGGGGATGTTCGAAGGGCTCCCGGGACCGACCCTCCTGATCGGCACGGGCCTGTCGCCCTGGCCGGGGCCGGGGGACGGCCGGAAGGCTTCGTGCCCCGCGTGCGGGTCGAAGCGGCTCAAGGCGTCGATGTACTGCCTCTACTGCGACCGCTGGGGGCTCGACCACCTGCTCAGGGGCGAGCCGGCGCCCCGGCCCCGGGCGGTTCGCGACCCCAGGGACGACGCCCGCCGCCGCGAGCAGGAGCGCCAGGCCCGCAAGCAGAAGCGCCGGTCCAGGAGGACCGAGCAGGTCGAGGCCGAGCGGCACTCGAAGCAGAAGCCCCGACGGGCGGCCTCGTGACGGCCCGACCCGTCGTATCAGCGGACGATCGTGAACGAGCCGTCGAGGCGGGCGATGGCCGACGCCAGGCCCCAGACCGGCACCGCTCCCGCCGCCCTCCCCGGCGGCCCGAGCGGCCGACCGGCCTTATCGAAGACCTGCCAGGCCAGCGAGCCCCCTTTTTGCCAGCTCGTCCCCTCGGTCCAGGCCAGGAGGGTCTCGCCTCGCGAGTTGACCGCGACCGTCGGGTGTTTTCGCGACCCGTCGCCGCCCGGCGGCGAAATTGGGAGTGTCCGCTCGCCGGTCTCGCGATCGATCCGGCAGGAATAGACCTGCCCTTTCGTCTCCCAGGCGGCCACGACCCCGGGCTCGCCCTCGGAGAACGAGACGGTGCTCATCGGGCAGGCGGCGATCCGCCAGGAGTCGAGCGACTCGCCGTCGAAGTGGCCGCCCCGGTCGCGCGAGGTCAGCAGGACCATGCCCCGGTCGACGCCCCCGGTCGCGGCCCGGTAGAGCAGGTAGGCCGATCCCTTCGAGTCGGCCCAGGCCGCGGTCCCGCAGCAGCCGCAGGCGCCGGTCGGCCGGGACCAGGCGGCGACCTCGGGGGCGAAGGTCTCGCCGTCGTCGGTCGACCGGGCGACCCAGAGCCGGCGGTTGCCCTCGCCGGACGACCCGCGAGCCTGCCCATGCCAGGCGACGTAGACGTTCCCCGACGAGTCGGCGGCGATCGACCCGCCCCCGTCGAGGCCGGCGGTCTTCGTCATGAGGTTGCGCCGGGGTTCGAAATGGGTTCGATTCGGATCGGACCGGCTATAGAGCAGGGGGGAACCGTTGATCGGGTTGATTGGCTTCGCCTTCTGCGTCCCGTTCCAGGCGACGTGGACGATCCCGCCCCGGCCGATCGCGATCCGGGCACCCCGGACGGTCCCGAGGGCCAGCGCGGTGCCGGGCTCGGAGTTGACCCGGATCGAGGGCCCGAAGTCCGCCTCGCCGGGCTGTCGGGCGGCGTAATGGACGTCGGAGGCGGACGGGTCGCCCCGGAGGTAGACGAGGTGGGTCGAGCCCGAGGCGTCGACGACGGCCTGGGGCTGCACGCCGCGATCGGGCGTCGCGACGACCTCGACGCGGGGGGCCTCGCCGACGGCCGCGAGGGTCGGGCTCGCGGCGAGCAGCCCGAGCACGAACAAGGTTGGCTTCGTTTTCATGTCTCGGGGCCCTCGGATTCGAGGATTCGCCGGGAGTTCGACTCGATCGGGCCGGCACGGGGCAGGCCGGCCGCGAATGGGCCGGCACCGGGAATCGCCGTTGACGGGAGACTCGATTTCGCCCTGACTGCCCGCCGACGGACGGTTCATTGGCTCATGGATGTGTATTCCGATGAGAACGCGGATCTTCGGCGCGGCGGTGGCCCTGTCTCTCCCGTCCGCCGTCAGCATCCAGGCCGCTCCGCTCGGCACGACGACCGATCCGGGTTCCGGCTATCAGCTCCGGTCCGGGGCTGGCGGGCAGGTCTACGGCGCGACAGGGGCTGACCTGTTCCCCCGCTCGGCGGCACCGCGTCGATGCGCCATGCATGAGAAGGGCCGTCGATCGACCATCCCCGAGGGATCGGACACCATCCGCGGGCCCGCGAATGAGAGGGCCGGGACCCCGCGTCCCGACCCCCGATCCAGGTCCCTCGGCCCACCGGCGATGGATCGTCCGCGCGTCGCACGGGGTCCGGCGCCGGTCGCGAGGGCGATTCATCACCCCAGGAGGTTATGCACTTCCTTCAATTTGGCGGCGATGTCGATCTCCTGCGGGCAGGCCGGCAGGCAGTCTCCGCAGCCGACGCAGGACGTGGCGTTCCGCGCCAGGGTCGAGTATTCGCCCCGCGCCCGGCCCAGCTCGTGATAGTCATGAGCATACCGATCATACCGGAAGATGTCGGAGATCGCGATGTGTTCGGGGCAACTGGCGACGCACTGGGCGCACAGGAGGCAGGTCAGCCCCTTGTTGTAGTCGGCCAGCAGGGCGAGCATCGCGCGGTCGCGCGGCTCCAGGGCCACGGCGACGGCCGCGCCCACGTTCTCCTCGAACTGATCGAAATTCTTGGTCGCGATCATCGCGGCCGTGAGGTTCTGGTTCGACCTCAGCCACTTGACCATCGCCGCGGCGGGGGTGGTGCCCTGGTACTTCGGGTCGGCCAGGAGCTTCTGGAACTTCCCGTCCTGCGCCGCCCGGCCGACGCCGCCCATCGTCTTCATGGCGACGGTCGCGATGTCCTTCTTCTTGGCCAGGTCGATCCACTCCCCGACCTCCTTGCGGTCGCCGTAGGTGTAGAAGAACTGGGTCGCGTCGTAGGGCCGATTGTCCGCCAGGTAGGCCAGGATCTCCCAGGCCATGTCGCCGCCGATCGCGTTGTAGTGATGCTGCGAGATGGCCAGGTACTTGACCAGCCCTTCCTTCTTGAGCCGCTCGAACGCCCGGACCATGCCCGTGTTCTGCTTGGCGTCCTCGACGGAGTGATAGCCGAAGTGGAACTTGTAGACGTCGTAATATCCGACGCCCGCGTCCTTGAGGCGCCTCTTGACGAACTGGTAGTGCTCCTCCTCGTCGATCCGGCCGTGCGAATGGTCCCCGCCCACGCGGTCCACGACGCACTCGAGATAGTACGACTCCCTCGGCTGGCGCTTGATGGCCGGCGGGAGCGTGTTGGCGTTCCACGCCTGCGCCTTGTGCCAGTAATTGACCCCGGCGGCCACCGCCCTGGGGATGATCTCCTTGGTCCAGTCGGACGCGCCCGTGAGCCAGCCGATCTCGAGCCCGGTGCGGCCGTATCGCCGGACGGGCAGCCTGGCGGGTTCGGCCTTGTCGTCCGCCGCCGCCGGCAGGCCGGCGAGGCCGGCCGCGGCGGCGCCCGTCGCCCCGATCCGCATCATGTCCCGGCGAGAAAGATCCTGCGCGTCATGACTCATGGCCGTGATCCTCTCCATCTGCCGTTCGGATAGGTGAAGCAGCCCGGTTCCCGCGATCGATTCAGTGTACAGCACGGCCGGAGTCGGTCAACAACCGAGTTGGCATTGACGCAGGGCCGATCGGTCCTTCAAGATGCACAAGATCCCCGACGAGGTCGGGTGGCCGGGGCAATCGGCTCTTTGCGTGCCGGCCGGGCGCATGTCCGGCCGCATCGCGTCAGGTGGGGCTCATTTGAGCGACTTCCGGCGGTAGGCGCCGGGGGAATGCCCGACTTCGCGCTTGAATACCGTGCACATGTGCTCGTGATGCTTGAACCCGGCCAGCTCGCTGATCTTGGCGAGCGGCAGGTCGGTGTCGACCAGGAGTTGCTTGACCCGCTTGAGCTGGGTCCGGCGGATCAGGGCCTGGGGCGAGCAGTCGAGGGCCTTGCGGAACCGGCGCTCGAGGATGCTCCGCGAGACCGGGACGTGGCGGAGGATGTCCTCCACGACGGCCCCCCGGCAGGCGTGCTCGCGGATGTAGCGGACGGCGGCGGCGACGTCCGGGTCGTCGATGGCCAGGACGTCGGTCGACTGGCGGATGGCGATCCCCAGGGGGGGGATGGTCCGCTGGAGGACCTCGGCCTGCTTGCCGGACATGAGCCGGTCGAGCAGCTCGGCCGCCTTGTAGCCGACCAGCTCGGCGTTGGGGATGATGCTGGAGAGCGGGGGGTCGCAGAGCTCGCAGACCTCCTCCTCGTCGTCGACGCCGATGACGGCGACCTCTTCGGGGACCGCCAGGTCCATCCGGTTGCAGGCGTCGAGGACGTGCTGGCCCCGGACGTCGTTGCAGGTCATGATCCCGATCGGCTTGGGTAGAGTCCGGAGCCATTCGCCGATCCGGGCCTGCTCGGTCTCCCAGGGGTGGGCGTCCTTGCCGAACCAGGGGGACTCGTAGACCCGGCAGGGCTCGCCGGGGCGCTCGACGATCGCGGCGAACTCGGCCAGCCGGCGCTGCGACCACGACTCGCGGGAGAACCCGCAGAAGGCGAACCGGCGGAACCCCCGCTCCTGGAGGTGGTCGGCGCCGAGCTGGGCGATCGCCCTGTCGTCGGACCAGACCTGGGGCAGCCCCAGGGTCCCGTGGCGGTCGGTCAGGTCGATCAGCGGGACCTTGGTCCGCTGGGCGGCCTCGGCGAGCTGCTTGGTGGTGGTCCGGGAGATGATCCCGTCGCCGTCCCAGTCCTCCAGCCACTGCGGGGGCCGGCTGGTCAGCGACCGCTGCTCCAGGAAGATCGACCAGGACTGATGGGTGTGGACGTACCGCCGGACGCCGCGGAGGATCCGGCGGCCATAGGCGCTCGACGTCTCGACGATCAGGGCCACTCGCCGCCGGCGCGCCATCTCGGACCTCGCTCGATCTGTCTCGCCTCGCACGCCCGGACGGCCGCAACGCGACGGCCGTCGTCCAGGAGCCGGCCCGGGAGCCGGCCAACACCATCATCAACCACGATAATTATCTTTTCAAGAGGGGAGCCGTCGGACGAGGGACGGCCGGCCCGGTCTCGGCCAATTCTTTCGGATTCCCGCGAGGGGCCCTTCCGCCCGGCCTTGTCCTCGCGTTAGACTGGCCCGGGAGGAAGAATCCAGGCTCGCCCGCCCGACTCGTCGCCGAGGGGCCGCCCGACCCGACATCGGGCCGGCCCTCCCGAGGGCTACCGCCGTGAACCAGGCCGATCGCCCGAACCGATCCCGGATCGCCGCGTCGACGCTCGTCGCCGCCGTCGTCACCCTCCTGGCGACGGCCCCGGAGGCGCCCGGGCAGGGCGCCGGGAGCGAGCAACTCGGCAGGGTCCTCTCCGACCCCGAGAAGCGCGAGGAGGCCCTGAAGGAGCGGCAACGGCCGCCGATCGAGTTCTTCCGCTCGCAGGTGCTGCCCAACGACATCCTGCCCTACATCAAGGCCAACCACTGGTCGATGATCGGCCTGGAGCTGCGGGCCAACCACGAGGACTACGAGGGGACGCTCCAGTCCCGCCCGGTGACGCTGGCCGACCAGCCCCACGAGGTCGTCTATCGCCGGGACGCCCGGCTGATCAAGGGGCAGCGGGCCCGGCTGACCCTGCCGGTCCTCCTGCCGGCGATCCCCAAGGAGATGGGCCTCCAGCTCATCCGACCCGAGGCGATCCGCCAGGACGAGGAATGGATGGCGTCGCTCCGGGTCCTGGAGCCCCACCAGCAGATGGTGGTCGTGCTCTCGAAGGCGGCCAACGACCATTATCTCCGCTGGTCGCAGATGCGGGCGACCCTGCCGGCGTCGAGCCGCCGGGACGACGTCGCCGCCCAGGAGAAGCAGCGCTATTATCGGATGGTCCTGCCGCTGGAGCCCGACAAGCCGCTGCTCTCGGCCCACCCGCTGACCTGGTCGCCGATCAGCCACGTGATCTGGGACGGCCTGGCCCCGGAGTCGCTGGGCGTGGGCCAGCAGCAGGCGCTGGTCGACTGGCTCCACTGGGGCGGGCAGCTCGTGATCGTCGGCGGCGCCGGGCCGGCCTTCGCGCCCCTCCGCGAGAGCTTCCTGGCGCCGTACCTGCCGGCCGACCCCTCGGGCGAGAACGTGATGAGGACCGGGGCCCAGCTCAAGGCGCTCTCGGACGCCTACGCCCCGCCGGCCTCGGGGCACGACCCCGACGACCCGATCCCCTCCAACATCCCCTGGGCCGAGTCCTGGGATAAGATGGGCCGGCGGTACAAGCACCCCGAGCCGATCCGGTCCGCCCCGGACAAGCCGATGTTCATCGCCGGGCTCAGGCCGAAGGCCGGGGCGTCGACGATCCCGCTGGGAGGGCCCGACGACCCGCCGCTGGGTGTCGAGTGGAAGGTCGGCCGGGGCCGGGTCCTGATGCTGGCGGTCTCCCTGTCCAACCCCGACCTCATGGGCTGGTCGGGGTTCGACACCCTGGTCCGCCGGGTCGTCCTCCGCCGCCCCGAGGAGCGGCAGGTCTCCTCGCTGGCCTTCGACGCGGCCGGGAGCCTGGTCGCCCCCCGCTTCTCGCCGCTGACCGGGCCGGACCTGACCACGGTCCGCTACGTCTCGCGAGACCTCGGTGCGCCGAACCGTCAGGCGGTGGACGAGGACGGCATGCCGATCTCCTCCTCGACCTACGCCGCCTCGATGAACCCCGGCGAGCCCGTCTACGAGGTGCCGGTCGGCGAGTGGCTCGACTCGTCGGCGCTGCCCTCGCTGAGCCGGTCCGTGCTGGAGAAGGCGTCGGGGATCGAGATCCCCGGTTCGAGCTTCGTCCTCAAGGTGATCCTGGCGTACATCCTCGTCCTGGTCCCGGTGAACTACCTGGCCTGCCGCTACCTGCTCCGCCGGCGAGAGTGGGCCTGGGTCCTGGTGCCCGTGCTCTCGCTGGCCTTCGCCGTCGGCGTCGAGCGGGCGGCGGCCTACGACGTCGGCTACGACTCGTCGTGCGACGAGGTCGACCTGATCGAGACCCACGGCGACTACCCCCGCGGGCACATCAGCCGATTCGCCTCGCTCTACTCGACCGGGCGGGTCCGGTTCTCGATCTCGTACCCCAAGGACCCCACGGCGCTGGCCCTGCCGCTGGCCACCGGCCGCTCGCTCCGGGGCGAGGACGCGACCCAGTCGAGCTTCCAGACCCAGCCGATCCCGGCCCTGACCGGCTTCCAGGTGCAGCCCAGGAGCCTCGCGCTGTTCCGGGCCGAGCAGATGGCGACGCTCCCGGGGACGGTCACGCTCTCGCCGGAGGGGCAGGGGCCGCGGACGGTCGCGAACGAGAGTTCGCTCGACCTGAACGACGCGTGGGTCGTCGAGGTCCAGCCGGCGGGCGAGTGGAAGGCCGTCGAGCTCGGCAAGGTCGACGCCGGGGCCAGGGTCCCGCTCGGCCCGCTGGGTTCGGACGAGCCCAGGGTCGCGCCCGGCTCGGGCCAGCTCCACCCCTCTGAGTTCCTCGGACTCCTGCTCAAGCGGGCGGTCGCCGCGCGGCCCGAGGAGGTCGGCGAGCTCCGGCTGATCGCCTGGTCGGGCAAGCCGCTGCCCGGCCAGGCGATCGACCCGCCGGTCGACCGCCACCGGGGGTTCACGCTGGTCGTGGCCCACCTCCGGCCGGCCCCGGTGCCCGACCCGGCCTCGCCCCGCTACAACGTCCTGGCCGACGGCCCCGAGCGGCGCCCCGACTCGCTGCCGACCCTGCCGCCCGACCCGAATGCGCCGGCCTACTTCCCGGGCCGGCGGGTCAACCGGGCCGCCCCGCCCGCGTCCGCCGGCGGGATTCCC
>JAJYDH010000430.1 GCA_021777685.1 Planctomycetota bacterium
GATCGAGGAGTTCAAGAACACCCACGACCGGCCCACCTTCATCGTCGTCCACAGCCACATCGGCTGGGGCTCGGCCAGGCAGGACAGCCCCAAGGCCCACGGCGCCCCGCTCGGCGACGACGTGATCCTGGAGTGGAAGAAGAAGTACGCCTCCTCGACCGAGAAGTTCTTCGTCCCCGACGGCGTCTACGACCACTTCAAGGCCGGCATCGGCAGGCGCGGCAAGGAACTCCGCGAGGCCTGGTTCGCCAAGGTCGAGGACTACAAGTCGAAGTATCCGGCCGAGGCCGACCAGCTCTACAAGATGCAGCATCGCCTGCTGCCCGACAACTGGGACAAGGACCTGCCGACCTTCCCGGCCGACGCCAAGGGGATGGCCGGCCGCGTCGCCTCGGCGAAGATCCTCAACACGATCACCCCGAACGTCCCCTGGCTGATCGGCGGTTCGGCCGACCTCAACGAGTCGACCAAGACCGAGATCACCGCCAAGGACGCCGGCGAGTTCGAGCCGGACAACTACGGCGGCAAGAACTTCCACTTCGGCATCCGCGAGCACGCCATGGCGGCGTTCGTCAACGGGATGGCACTGGTCAAGGTCCGCGCCTACGGCGCCGGGTTCTTCATCTTCAGCGACTACGCTCGCCCGTCGATCCGGCTGTCGGCGATCATGGAGATCCCGACGATCCACATCTTCACCCACGACTCGATCGGCGTCGGCGAGGACGGCCCGACCCACCAGCCGATCGAGCAGCTCGCCAGCCTCCGGGCCATCCCCGGCCTGGTCGTCCTCCGGCCGGCCGACGCCAACGAGTGCGTCGAGGCCTGGCGGGTCATCATGAACCTCAGCCACGAGCCCGCCCTGCTCGTCCTGACCCGCCAGGACCTCCCGACCATCGACCGCTCCAAGTACGCCGCCGCCTCCGGCGTCGCCAAGGGCGCCTACATCCTCGCCGACGCCGAGGACGGCAAGCCCGACGTCCTCCTGATGGCCTCCGGCTCCGAGGTCAACCTCTGCCTCGGGGCGTATGAGACCCTCAAGGCCGAGGGGATCAAGGCCCGCGTGATCAGCATGCCCTCCTGGGACATCTTCGAGCACCAGCCCGAGAGCTACCAGGAGAGCGTCATCCCGCCCGACGTCCACGCCCGCGTCTACGTCGAGCAGGCGTCGACCTTCGGCTGGGACAAGTACACCGGCAAGACCGGCGCCAAGATCGGCATGAACACCTTTGGCGCCTCGGCCCCTCTCAAGGCCCTCCAGACCAAGTTCGGGTTCTCGCCCGAGAAGGTCGTCGAGGCCGCCAAGGCCCAGCTCGCCCACGTCGCCGCCGGCCGGAACGGCAAAGCCGTCTCCGCCCCGGCCAAGTGACGTCCTATCGCCGACCGACCCGATCGTGGTCGATGGTCGGATGATCGATGAACGATCCGAGTATCCGCGGATTCGGCCATCGGCCATCCACCATCGGCCATCTGACCTGAGCCTGCCAGAACCAGGGGCCCGAATCCCATGACCGTCGCCGAACGCGCCCTCGCCATGATCGAAGACGGGACCGCGATCGGCCTGGGGACGGGCCGGGCGGCCACCCAGTTCGTCAAGGCCCTCGGGCCCGCCGTCCAGCAAGGGTTGAAGATCGTGGGCGTGCCCACGTCCGACGCCACCGCCGGCCTGGCCAAAGAGCTGGGCATCCCGCTGACCACCCTCGAAGAGGCCGGCGAGCTGGCCATCACCTTCGACGGGGCCGACGAGGTCGACCCTCACCTCGACCTCATCAAGGGGTACGGCGGCGCCCTCGTCCGCGAGAAGATCGTGGCCGCGTCCTCGAAGCGGCTGGTGATCCTGGTCGGCCCCGGCAAGGAGGTCGAGGCGCTCGGCGCCCACGGCAAGCTCCCCGTCGAGGTCGTCCCCTTCGGCCTCACCCTCGCGAAGCGGAAGCTCGCCGCCCTGGGCTGCCCGCCCGTCGTCCGGCTCAACCCCGACGGCTCGACCTACATCACCGACAATGGCAACCCGATCCTCGACTGCAAGGTCGGCTCGATCTCCGACCCCGCCGCCCTGGAGCGGGCGATCCTCGACATCCCCGGGGTCGTCGGCACCGGCCTGTTCATCGGCATGGCCGACACCGTCCTGATCCAGGGCGACGACGACACCGTCACCATCCACAAGCGCGGCGGCTGAGCCGACCAGGAGAAGGGGGACAGGCTCCGACCGAACCTTGCCTGTGTCTGTCCCCATTCTCCTGGCCAGAGCGGCCCGACCCGGGGGGAACCGATGGGCATCCTCGTCCTCAACACCGGCTCCAGCAGCCTGAAATTCTCGTTCTTCGACGATCAGGCCGTCGAGGTCTCGGTCGGCGGCGAGGTCGACTGGCATGGCCAGGATCACCCCTCCGAGCTGATCGTCCGCCTCGCCGGCCAGCCCGAGCGACGGACGCCCTGCGATGCCCATGAGCCCGGCGACGCGGCCGGCCTCGCCATCCGGACGGTCAAGGAAGCCCTCGACACCGACCGGAAGTTCACCGCGATAGGCCACCGGATCGTCCACGGCGGGAGCCGGTTCCGCCAGAGCGCCCGGATCGACCCCTCGATGGAGGCCGAGCTTGGCCACCTGGCAGAACTCGCCCCGCTCCACAACCCGCCGGCCTTGAAGGCGATCGAGGCGGCGGAGGCCGAGGAGCCCGGCGTGCCGCAGGTCGCCGTCTTCGACACCTCGTTCTTCGCCAATCTACCCCGCTCCGCCGCCATCTACCCGACCCCCTGGGAGTGGCACGAAAAATTTAGCATCCGTCGATATGGGTTCCACGGGATCAGCCACGCCTACTGCGCGGGGCGGGCCGCAGAGATCCTCGGACGCGACCCGGCCGACCTCCGACTGGTCGTCTGCCACCTGGGCAACGGCTGCTCGGCGTCGGCCATCCGAGGAGGGGTCGCGATCGACACGACGATGGGGTTCACCCCCCTGGCCGGCCTGATGATGGGCACCCGCTCGGGCGACGTCGACCCCGGCATCCTGACCTACCTGATGGAAGAGCACGGGCTGACCGCGGACAAGATCGAAGACGCCCTGAACCACGCCTCGGGCCTGCTCGGCGTCTCGGGCGTCTCGGCCGATTACCGCAAGGTCGAGGAGGCGGCAAACTCGGGCCATGACCGGGCCAGGCTCGCCCTGGAGATCTACGCCGCTCGCATCCGCTCGGCCATCGGGGCCTTCGCCGCCACGCTGGGGGGGCTCGACGCCGTGGTCTTCGCGGCGGGCGTCGGCGAGAACAGCGCGACCCTCCGCGCCTCCGTCTGCGACGGCCTCGACTTCCTGGGCCTCCGCCTCGATCCCGCGCGGAACGCCGCCCGTCCCCGGGATCTCGACATCGCCGAGGACGACTCCCCGGCCCGCATCCTGGTCATCCACACCCGCGAAGACCTCATGATCGCCCGCGAGGTCCGTCGGCTCGTCGCGATGGCCTGAGCTTCACGAGGGCCGATGCAACGCCCGCGAGACCTCGGCCCAGCGTTCGAACGGCCGAAATCCCTCGCCCAGCCGGGTCAGTTCCTCGGCCAGGACGCCCCGGGCGAACCGAAGCTCCGAGGGGACGAGCAGCGCCGGGGCCAGGTCGGGCCTGCCGTCGCCCGCGAAGGCGACCGTCCCCGCCTCGGCCAGCGCGGCGCGGACCACGCCGACCTTGTCGATGCCCGTCTCGCGCGAGTAGAACCGCGAGTTGACGGGTAACTCCATGACGAGCCTTCCGCCCTCGATCCGCCCGGGATTGGCGTGGACCTCCGGCGAGACATCCGCCTCGGCCAGGAGCCGGCGGATGTACCAGTCGCAACCGGCCGACGCCACGACCACCCGCCAGCCGTCCGCCCGGAGCGCCTCGACCTCCGACTTCAGGTCGGGGTCGAGCCCCATCGAGCGGACGACCTCGATCAGGGCCGCCTCGCCCGCCGTGACCGAGCCGAATATCGATCTCAACGCCTCGAAATGGGTGATCCGGCCGGCCAGGTAATCGCCCCAGTAGTCGGGAGTGCCGGGCGGCAGCAGTCGCTCGAAGACGAGCTGGAAGAAATCCCGGCGCGTCATGGTCCCGTCGAAGTCGGAGACCAGGACCCGCCCGGCCGTCGTGCTCGCCCGATCGCTCATCGAGTGCTCCTCCCGTGTTCGGTCGCCGATCATAACCGATGGACGGGGGTCGCGGCCTCCCGGGATGTGTCCGGGAGATGTTATGCTGGACCATCCGCCGGACCTCCTCGCCGAGATTACCGGCCGGGCCAACACCGATCGAAAGAGAGGCGAGACCGGATGCGATGGCTGCCCCGCGTCATCAGGGACAATTCCCTGTCGATCGTCCTGTTCGCCCTCTTCGGCGTCTGCCTCGTCGCCCAGAGTTTCGTCGGCTGGCGGCTGCAAAACGAGACCTCGGCGGCGCATGGTCTGGTCTCGCTCGGCTACTGGCGGACCATCTCGTCCGGTACGTTCCTGGAGGGGCTGGCCTCCAACTGGCAGGCCGCTTTCCTGCAACTGGCGTCGCTGATCGTGTTCAGCGAACTCCTCTACCAGCGAGGGGCGGCGCATTCGCGAGACCCGCTGAGGCCGCATCACGAGCGAAAGCGTCGGGCGGAAGAGGCCCGCTATAGCTGGCTGTACCGCAATTCCCTCTTCCTGGCGTTCTTCGTCCTGTTCGCGGCGTCACTCGGGCTGCACGTCATCTGCGGCCGGGTCGCCTACAACGAGGAACGGGCGCTCACCGGCCGGCCGCCGATCTCGCTCCCGGAATTCATGGCATCGGCCAAATTCTGGTCGATCACCCTGCAAACCTGGCAGGCCGAGTACGTGGCGATCGCGCTCTTCGTCGTGCTCAGCATCTTCCTCCGCCAGCAGGATTCGGCCGAATCGAAGCCCCTCTCGGCGAGCGACGAGGCGACCGGGAGAGAGAATTCGTGAGGCCCGATGCCTCCCATCTCGATCCCAGCCGCCCGGCCTCCGAGGGAGGGGAGAACTCCGGCACGGTCCACGACGTCGCGATCCTGGGGGCGGGCGCGGCGGGGCTCTGCGCGGCGATCCGGGCGGCCGAGCGCGGGCTCTCGGTCCTCCTCCTGGAGAAGAACCGGCGGCCGGGGGTGAAGATCCTCATGTCCGGCGGGACCCGGTGCAACCTCACCAACGCCAGGGGCCTGCGCGACCTCCGCGTCGTCTCCGGGCCGATCGACCCCCTGTACGACCCGAGCGAGGCCCGGGGGGCCCGGAGCATCCAGCAGGCGTTCGGGGCCGGCGGGAAGTCCCTCGGCCCGGCCCTCCGGTCGCTGAGCGTCGAGCGCACCGTCGAGATGTTCGAGGCCGAGGGCGTCGCCACCAAGGTCGAGGGGAACGGCAAGGTCTTTCCCGCATCCGACCGGGCGTCCGACGTCCTGGAGGCCCTGGTCCGACGACTGGGGC
>JAJYDH010000431.1 GCA_021777685.1 Planctomycetota bacterium
GAGGGCCGCGAACTGCGACTGGAGCGTCGTGTTGCCGTTGAGGGCGGTGCCGGAGGCGAGGGTCGTCACCAGGCCGTTCTCGAACGCGGAGAGGGCCGAGCCGCTGGTGGGGGTGAGTCCGTTCGAGGCGAGGGCCTGGAAGGCGGAGTGGAGGGTGCTCAGCTCGGCGACGGTGGTGCCGGAGGCGGCGAGGATCGCCCGGATGTCGGTCTGGAGCGTCTGACGGGCGGTCGAGAGCGTCGCGTTCGAGCCGCTCGACATCGTCGAGGTGGAGGCGACGTGGGCGACGGCGTGCAGCTCGTGCAGGCCCCCGCCGTGGGACATCACCTTGCGCTCTTCCAGGTGATCCCACGAGAACTCCATCCGCCTCGATCGGCGAGCGGTTCCGGCTCGGGTGACATCGATCCTCGGGGAGGCCGGCTTCTTCCAGGTGAATCTCATCGCGTCGACTCCGGGAATGGCTGATAAGTTGGGACTGCCGGCCGCGGACGATGTCGCCCGTCCGGCGTCTGTGACGGTTCCGGGAGATGGGACGGGCCGCGTTCCGGCGGTCGAAGGTCTCCTCCCATCCCCGCCGTCCGTCTCCCAACGATCCCATTGCGCCCCGAAGGCCCGAGCGCGCGCCGATTTTTGCCGCGCGGGAATAATTCTCATCGAAGGGGAGAACGGTTATAGTCCTGGTGGTCATTCGCCGTGGCCGTTCGTGACTCGGGCTGGCGATCGGAGTGTTCCGCTTGCGGCGACCGTGCGAGATTGCATGGCTTGACGCGGGGCATCGGGGCCCTTAGATTAGTTTCATCCTGAGTTCGGGCCGACTCCGCGGATCGGGCCCGGCGGGCCTCGTCCGGCGGTTGGCGCGATCGAGGACTCATATCGGCCCGACCATCTCCGGGCAACTCACGACCCGCACGACCCTATCGCCGGACGATTCCCCCGTCGATCGGCCCTCGGGACGCGACGTCAGATCCGGGCCGACATCATCCGTCGGAGCGGCACATGACCCCGGGCCGGCCGAACGCCGGCATCGACGGAGCTACATTAGATGGGCAGGCTCCTCGCTCGGAAGAACCGGCCGTCGCTGGCCGTGGAGGCCCTGGAGGACAGGCGGCTTCTCAGCCACCCGGGCCAGGCCGCCGGATGGGACATGCCGTCCCACGACCTCTCGAATCCGCCCATCTATGCCGCCCAGATCGGGCCATCGGACCCCGGGCGGGTCGACGGCAATCGCCAGCCCGGAGCCGGATCGGGCCAGTTCGACGCGCCCGTAGGCGCCTCGGCCTCGTCGGACGGCCCGGGCTCCCGGCCGTCCTCGGGGATGTCCGGGTCGTGGGATGGTCGCGGAGGCGGCGGGGGGCCGGCCGACCCCGTGGGGTCGCCCACCGCGTCGAGTACGGGCCCGGTGAACCCGCCGTTGTCCGCCGATCCCGCCGCCGCCCGGCCATTCGAGGGCGGTTCGCCGCCCGGGGCGAACCCCGGTGTCGCGCCCTCGGCCGCCGCCCCTCCCTCGCCGGTCGTCCAGCCTTCGAGCCCGGTCGCCGCCGGCCCGTCGCCCGGCGCGTTCGCCCGCGAGGTCGAGCCGGGCCCGGCCGTCCGACCGGTCGGCGAGGTGGGCGCGACCGATCGCTTCGTCGAGGCGCCCCCGGCGCCCGGGTCGCAAGACCTCGGGCATCCGGCCGGCGCGGGGGCGAGCCTGCCGCTCCCGATCTCCCCCGATGCCCCCTCGGCCGGCGCGATCTATGCCCCGGCCCGGGGCCCGGTCGCGATCAACATATCCGGCGGCCGGGGCGTCGCCGACGCGCCGAGCCGGCCGGCGATCGACCCCGCCGCGAATCGGGACGCCGCCGGCGCCCGGACCTCGTCCGGGCCGCCGGTCGTCGCCGGGGAACGCGCCGAGGAGGGTGGCGACCCGCCGGCCTTCGGCCAGGTCTCGACGACCCGACTCGGGGACGTGCCCGAAGTGCCCGAGCCGCAGGAGGCCGGCATGATCTCCAGCCTGCCGCCGTTCGACCGCGAGGCCCTGGCCGAGGCCGTCGATCACCTCCTGGCCCCGATCGACGGCCTCGTCGCATCGATGCCCGAGCTTCGGGGGCCGGTCCGGATGGTGACGGCCTCGCTCGCCCTGGCGGTGTCGGTCATCGCCGTGGACGTGGCGATCCGGCTCCGGAGGTCCAGGCGGGAGGACGAGGCCGAGGCGGCCGGCGTCGACGGCCTGGTCGAGTTCCCCGGCCTTCCCGGCGCCCGGAAGTGGTCGCGGATATGAGCGACGACACGCTCGATACCCTCCTGGTCAGGCTCGCCGACGGCGAGGATGCCGCCGCCGAGCGGGTCTTTCGCGACTACGAGCCGCTGCTCCGGGCGATGATCCGCCGGCGGCTCACGCCGGCGCTCCGGACCAAGTTCGACTCGATGGACGTCGTCCAGTCGGTCTGGGCCGACCTCCTCCAGGCGTACCGCTCGAAGGGCTGGCAGTTCGCCGACCGCGACCACCTCAGGGCCTTCCTCGCCCGGGTGGCGTACAACCATTTCTTCCTCCACTGCCGGAGGAACAACGCCGCGCTCCGGCGAGAGCGGCCGATGCCGGAGCCCGACTCGCCCGCGATGCCCGCCTCGGCCCAGCCGAGGCCGAGCCAGGTCGCCCAGGCGGATGAATTGTGGGAGAGGCTCGTCGACTGCTGCCCGCCCTCCCATCGCGAGATCCTCAACCTGAAGCGTCAAGGGCTCCCGCTCGCCGAGATCGCGTCGAGGACCGGCCTCCACGAGGGGAGCGTCCGGCGAATCCTCTACGAGCTGGCCCGGAGGCTCGCGGCCGAGCGGTCCGGGCCCGGATCGAGGGGCGACGACGACTCCCCGAAGGGCTGACGATGGACCCTCTCTCCGGGCAAACGGCCGATTCGCCCGCCTCCGGGCAGGTCGACGCGCTGGTCGACGCCTGGCGGCGGGGCGACCGGCTCCCCGCGGAGACCTTCCTGGAGGCGCATCCCGGGCTCGACGACGAGGCGGCCATCCGGCTGGTCTTCGAAGAGTACTGCCTCCGCGAGGAGGCGGGGATCGAGGCCGATCCGGCGGACTTCGCCCGCCGATTCCCGGGCCTCTGGCCCGACCTGGAGATGCTGTTCGAATGCCATCGCCTGATCGAGGCGGGATCGAGCCCCGTCGTCCTCCCGGGGGTGGGCGAGGATCTGGCGGGGTTCCGGCTCCTGGCCGAGCTGGGGCGGGGCGCCCTGGGCCGGGTCTTCCTCGCCTCCGACCAGGAGCTGGCCGACCGGCCGGTGGTCATCAAGGTCGCGCCGATCGGCCTCGACGAGCACCTGTCGCTGGCCAGGCTCCAGCACATGAACATCGTGCCGCTCTACTCGGCCAGGCTGCTCCACGACCGCCGGTTGCAGGTCCTGTGCATGCCCTTCCTCGGCGGCGGGTCGCTGGCTCAGGTCCTGGACCTGCTCAAGGATCAGGAACCCTCGCGGAGGACGGGGGCCGAGGTCGTCGAGGCGCTGGGCCGGATCGAGGCGGCCCTGCCGGCGAGCCTGCCGGCCCGAGGGCCGTTCCGGCGGTATCTCGCGCGATCCTCCTACGTCGAGGCGATCTGCTGGATCGGCGTCTGCCTGGCCGACGGCCTCCAGTACGCCCACGACCGCAACTTCGTCCACATGGACATCAAGCCGTCCAACGTCCTGCTGGCGGGCGACGGCCAGCCGATGCTGCTCGACTTCCACCTCGCCCGAGAGCCGATCGCCGCCGGCGACCCCGCCCCGCCCCGGATCGGCGGGACGCCCGGCCACATGGCCCCCGAGCAGGCCCGGGCGATGGAGGCCGTCATCGAAGGGCGGCCGATCCTCGCCCCCCTGGACGGCCGCGCGGACCTCTACTCGCTGGGGCTCCTGCTTTACGAGGCGCTCGGCGGCCCGAAGTCGGCCGATGGCCCACGGCCGCCCCTGCACCGTTGCAACCCCCGGGTCTCGATCGGCCTGTCGGACATCGTCGACAGGTGCCTCCGGCCCGAGCCGGCCGGCCGATACGCCTCGGCGGCCGACCTGGCGGCCGACCTCCGGCGCCTCCTCGACGGCCTGCCCCTGCGCGGCGTCCCCAACCGGAGCCCGTCCGAGCGCTGGCGGAACTGGCGGCGCCGCCGGCCCCACGGCCTGACCCGGGGCCTGATCGTGCTCGTCTCGGCCCTCACGGCGGTCTCGGCGACGGTCTTGCTCTGGGCGGCGTACCTCCAGCGGGTCCGCGAGGTCGAGACCTCGCTCGCCGACGGCCGGGCCTACCTCCGGCGCCGCCAGTATCCCGAGGCGACGGCGGCCCTCGGGCGTGGCCTGGCCCTCGCCCATCATCTCCCCGGCGCGGACGAGTACCGCCGCGATCTGGAAGGCGGCCTGGCCCGGTCCCGGCGCGAAGCCAGGGCCGAGGACCTGCATCGGCTCGCCGAGATGGTCCGGTTCCGCTACGGGATCGACCCGCCGCCCGCCGAGGAGGCCCGGGCCCTGATCCGCCGGGGCGAGGATCTTTGGCGGGATAGGACCCTGCTCGTGACGCCCGTCGGCGGTCGCCGAGCGCCCGAAGCCGAGGCGGTCATCCGGGCCGACCTGCTCGACTTCGCGCTCGCCTGGGCCAACCTCCGGGTCCGCTCGGCCCCGGCGGCCGAGGCCGGCCGGGCCCGGGACGAGGCCCGTCGAATCCTCGACGAGGCGCAGGCCCTGCTCGGCCCCTCCGCCGCGATCGACCGCGAGCGTCGGGCCGGCGCGGGGGGCTCCGCCCCGCCGGATCTCGCCCCGGTCCCGACCTCGGCCGGAGAACACTTCGAGCTGGGCAAGTCGTACCTCCGATCCGGGGACGTCGCCGCGGCCGCCGGGCAATTCCGGCTCGGTCTCGGGCTGAGGCCGCAGGACTTCTGGCTCAACTTCTACGAAGGGCTCTGCGCCGACCGCCTCGGCAGGCCGGCCGAGGCCGCCGAGGCCTTCCGCGTCTGCATCGCCCTGGCCCCGGAGTCGGCCGAGTGCTACTTCAACCGGGCCCTGGCCCTGACGGACCTGGGCCGCCCCGAGGAGGCCGTCGACGACTACTCGCGGGCCCTCCGGCTGAACCCCTCGCTGACGGCGGCCTCGATCAACCGGGGCATCCTCCGCTACCGGTCGGGCCGGCTCGACGAGGCCGCCGCCGACCTGAATCGGGCGCTCGGCTCGGCCACCACCCGCGCCGATCGCGGCGTCGTCCACTACAACCTCTCCCTGGTCGACATGGCCCGGGGAGACCGATCCGCCGCGATCGAGAACCTGAACTTCGCCGAAGCGTGCGGGCACGAGGGCGCCCGAGCCCTCCGCGATCGCCTCCAACCCTAGCCGGCCGTCACCGCCCGGCGTGGGTCTTGGCAGGGATCGCCGTCAGAGACTAACCTGAGAGTCCGC
>JAJYDH010000432.1 GCA_021777685.1 Planctomycetota bacterium
GCCCTTTCCGATCCGCTGGCGATGCGGCGCCCCTCACCCCCGGCCCCTCTCCCGGAGGGAGAGGGGAGGAAGACGACCGAGGAGATTTCCTCAAAGGGCGCTTCTCGCTCAGGCTTCGACCGTGGCGAGCACGCCATTGGCCAGGGGGGCGGCGGCGCCGGCGGTCCTGATGAGGGCGACTTCGGTGCAGTTGGGGAACAGGGGGCAGCGGACGCACTCGTTCCAGATCTTGTGAGGCAGGTCGGCCTTCTCGATCTGGTGGAACCCGCACCGTTCGAAGAACTCGGCGACATACGTCAGCGTGAAGACCGACCTGATCTCCAGGTCGGCGGCCGAGGCCCAGCAGGCCTCCACCAGCTTCCGTCCGACCCCTTGGCCCTGGGCCTTCGAGGAGACCGCGAGGCATTTCAGCTCGGCGAGGTCTTCCCAGAAGACGTGGAGGGCGGCGCATCCGATGATCTGCCCGTCGTCGTCGACCGCCACGAAGAACTCGCGGATCGACTCGTAAAGCTCGCCCGGCGACCTTCGGATCATCAGCTTGCGATCGGCGAAGGCGCGGATCAGGTCATGGATGGACGGGACGTCTCCGACTCGAGCGGGGCGAATGTTCAATCGAGGGACCCCCAAACCCCGGTGGTGAAGCCGGGCGTTCTTGCGACGACCCCACGAGATCCGGAACTGCCGGAAGTCTGGAGGATCGGACCTGGAAGTGTATCTTAGGGGGCCAGTGCCGCGAATCAAGTGCCGAAATTCACGTCATATCACTTCACGACGGACGGCTTCTCGGCCCGGGCGGTCTCGGGGGTGGGTTTGGCCTGGGAGACCAGGCGACGGGGCAGGACCCGGCCCCGGTAGAAATCCTCCATGTGGCGGTAGTCGGGCCCTCGGGAGGCCTCGACCAGTCCGAAGTCACGCTCGATCTCGTCGCTGGCCTGCTCCAGGGTCCAGCCGCAATAGAGCATCCGGTAGGCCATCTGGACCATCGACGCGCGGTTGATCCCGTGGTGGCAGTGGAAGTAGACCGGCTGGTTCTTGGGGTCGGCGACGACGGCGGCGGCGGTCTCGAGCTGGTCGGAGATGGCTTCCTTGTCGTTGATCCCTCGGAGGTCGACGATGGGGACGTGGACCCACTTGACGTTCAGCTCGCGGGCGAGGGCCATCTCTTGCTGGGGCAGGGGGTGGTCGATGGGGTGGGCCAGGGCGACGACCGTCTTGATGTGGTAGTCGCGGACGACCCGGCGCATCGGCCAGGTCTTCTGCCAGGCCCCCCGGTAGATCCGGCCGGGCTCGACCTCGGCGAAGCGGTCGGCGAAGACGTAGTCGTGCCCGTGCCGCCAGGTCTGCTCGACGGCCAGGATGATCAGCCCCAGGACGAGAACCCTCCTGGTCCATTTGCGTCGCTCGGTCATCGTCAGGAGACTCCGTTCCGGGGTCGGAATACGACGGGTCGACGACGACCGGATGGGGACGGGGGATGCTATCAGGCACCCCCGATCCGGGCAAGGCCGGTCGGCTCTGTCCTCCCTACACCGGTTAAAATCGGTCGATTGAGGGGTTGGGGTTCAAGGAAGCTGTCGGATCATCTCAACTTTTGGCGTCGCCAAGGCGGATGGAAACGATAAGATGCCGCCTCGCTGGAGGTGATGTCGTCGCCGACCGATGCCCGCCCCATCGCACCGAGAGGGCCCATGACGGCCCCCGGATGGAGTTCAACGCACGATGACCCCTCGACGGACGCTCTGGGGATTGATCGCCGTCTCGGCGGCGTTCCGGCTGGTCTGGGCCGCGAGCCTGGGGCCGGGGAACGACGAGGCGTATCACTACTTGTTCGCGGTCCACCGCGACTGGAGCTACTTCGACCACCCGCCGATGCTGGCGGTGGTCGAGCGGGCCGGCATGGCGCTGGCCGGCGGGGCGGTCTCGACGCTCGCGCTCCGGCTGGGGTTCGTGGTATTGTTCGCCGGCTCGACCTGGCTGATGGCGAGGCTGACCTCGCGGTTCTTCGGCCCCTGGGCGGGGGTGCTGGCGGCGCTGGGGCTGAACGTGTCGGCCTATCACACGGCGGCGGTCAGCTCGTTCGCGCTGCCGGACGGCCCGCTGCTGTTCTTCTGGCTCCTGACGCTCGACCGCCTGGCGGCGGCGTTCGAGGACCCCGACCGGGTCTGGCCCTGGGTGGGCGTCGGCCTGGCCTGGGGCGGGGGGCTCCTGAGCAAGTATCACGCGGTCTTCCTGCCGCTCGGGGCGTTCGCGTTCATCCTGGCCGAGCCGTCGGCCCGCCGGGTCCTCCGGAAGCCCGGCCCTTACCTGGCGCTGGCGATCGGAATCGCGGCCTTCTCGCCGGTGATCGCGTGGAATGCCTCGCACGGCTGGGCGTCGTTCGCGTTCCAGGGGGGGCGGGCGATGGCCAAGGTCGGGTTCCGGCCCGACACCCTGGCGGCGGCGATCGGCGGGCAGGCGGCCTATCTCTTCCCCTGGATCTGGTGGACGCTCGTCGTGCTGCTGGCCCGGATGGTCCGGACGTTCTACCGGGGGGCCTCGGTCGCCGAGCGGTTCCTGGTCTGCCAGGCGGTCGCCCCGCTGGCGGCGTTCACGGCGGTGGCCTGCCTCCGGCCGGTCCTGCCGCACTGGACCCTGGTGGGCTATCTCTCGCTCTTCCCGCTGCTGGGTCGGTCGTGGCTGGAGCGGTATCGGGCCAATCCGGCCGGGATGGGGCGCCGGCTGGCGATCGCGGCTTCGGTCCCGTGCGCGATCACCCTGTTCTTCCTGGTCGAGAATCGGACGGGCCTGCTCCAGCGGACGGGCCTGCTCCAGAGGGCCGGCCTGGCGGCCAAGAGCGACCCCACGGTCGAGATGTACGGCTGGGATCAGGTCGCCGTCGAGCTGGGACGCCGGGGGCTGCTCGACGACCCGAACGTCTTCCTGTTCAGCCGGAGCTGGTTCACCAGCGGGCAGCTCGCCTTCGCGACCCGGCGGAGCGCCGTGCCCGTCCTCTGCTACAACCACCGGGACGCCCGGAGCTTCGCCTTCTGGAGCCGGCCGGAGGATTGGGTGGGCCGCGACGGCATCCTGGTGTCGGTCAACGACATCGACTACGAGCCGGGGTGCTACGGGCGGTTCTTCGAGCGGATCGAGCCGCTGGGCCGGTTCGATGTCACGAGGGCCGGCGGGGTGGTCCGGCAGGTCCGGCTCTATCGGTGCGTCCGCCAGCTCGTGGCCTTCCCGTTCCTGCCCGGCGAGCCCGACCCGTCCCAGGCCCGGATCGCCTCCGACCTGATGTTGGACGACATCCCGACGCTCCGCTGAACGCCCGGTCGCGTCCGGTCGGCAATCCGGTTAAGATCGACGGTCGAGGACGACGCCCTTTCGGACCGAAGGTCGCGAAGGCCATGAGCACGCATCCGCCGACCGCCGCCCCCCCCGAGGTCATCTATCCCGACAGCGACGGGCGGCCCATGTCGGACAACACGCTCCAGTTCCGCTGGATCGTCACGATCCAGGGCGGCCTCGATGTCCTCTTCCGGGACGACCCCGACGTCTTCGTCGCCGGGGACCTGCTCTGGTATCCGATCGAGGGGGACAACCGGACCCGGATGGCCCCCGATGCCATGGTCGCCTTCGGCCGTCCCAAGGGAGACCGGGGCTCGTACCTCCAGTGGCGAGAGGGCGGGATCGCGCCCCAGGTCGCCTTCGAGGTCCTCTCGCCCCAGAACACCCGGAGGGAGATGGACCGGAAGCGGGCCTGGTATTTCCGCTTCGGGGTCGAGGAATATTACGAGTTCGACCCCGACCGGACCCGGCTCCGGGGCTGGGTCCGCGACGGCGAGGCTATCCGCGAGATCCTCCCGATGGCCGGCTGGGTCAGCCCCCGGCTCGGCGTCCGGTTCGAGCTGGACGACGACCTGACCATCATCGGCCCCGACGGCCGGCCGCTCGCGACCTACGTCGAGATCAGCCGGCAGAGGGACGACGCGGAACGGGGCGTCGAGCGGGAGCGGGAGCGGGCCGAGCGCGAACGGGAGCGGGCGGATCGCGAGCGGGACCGGGCCGAGCGTCTGGCCGCCAGGCTCCGGGAGCTGGGTTTGGAGCCCGAAGAGTGACGTGGGCCGTCGCCGGAGGACCTGGCGATACAGGGCACCGAGGAGCCGAATCAGAGATGGAAACCGAGACGGCCATGCTGCCGGAACGAGCAAGCGGCCCGGCGTCCAAGGTGGTCGGCCTCTACCAGATGCTCCTCAGGCGCAACCTGGAGCATTTCTTCCCCGACGCCCTCCTCGACCTCGACGGCGACCGGAGCTTCATCCACGTCGACGCCCTGGCCGCCGGCGAGCGGTTCCGGATCGAGGACGAGCCGGACGGGATCGGCGTGACGATCGAGTGGCTGAGGTCGCGCTACCTGTTCCGCCCCGGCAGCCCCACGCCGTTCCTGCCGGCCGAACGCCGGCTGATCGACGTGGTCGTCCGGGTCCTCGACCATCGGTTCCTCGCCCTCTTCGACCCCGAGGCGGTCCATCGGTCGGAGATGTTCCAGTACGCCTTCGAAGACCTCATCGTCGCCGAATATCTCGACCCGCCCGAGGCGGTCCGGGTCCTGGCGGCGCTGGAGGCGCTGCGGGTCGCGGCCCTGTCGACCTACGAGAACCGCCGGGTCTCGACCGGCGCCCTGCTGCTCGGCACCGAGGGCGATCCGGCCTTGCCGGGCTGGACCAACACCGAGGGGGCCCCCCGGTTCAGCGTCCGGCTGACGGCGATCAAGGGGTTCCACCGGCTCTGCGACGGCGTCCGGACCGTCTACGTCGTCGACCGCCACGGCGACCTCGGCCGGGCCGTCGACATCGGCCGTTGGGCCGACCTGACCCGGGGCTCGGCGCCCCCGTCGAGCCCCTGCCCGCGCGACTACTGCGACCACGCCCGCGCCACCCTCGACGGCGGCCACGTCTGCCTGGTGCTCACCCCCTCGCAGGAGATCAAGGTCTTCGCCGGCGGGAATCTGGCTTTCTCGTTCAGCGACGCTCGCTGGAGGCTCCTGGACATCCCGACCAAGTTCGCCACCTGGTGCAAGGCCGTCGGGGCGACGAGCTGCGCCGACCTGGCCGGCAGGATCTTCCAGGCTGCCCTCAACCTGGGCGAGGACCGCAAGGGGGCCCTGTTCGTCGTCCTCCGAGACCCCGTCGCCTCGATCCCGCAACTGATCGCCCCGACCGACCGGATCGACGAGGAGGTCGCCGTCGACGACCCCGAGGACCCCGACAACCTCTCGCCGAGGCTGGCCAAGCGCTCGCTCCACCACGTCGTCCGGGGCCGGGGGCTGGCCCAGATCGACCCGAGCGTCCTGGAGGCCCTCGCCGGGATCGACGGGGCGGTCGTCACCGACCGCGACGGCCGGCTCCTGACCTTCGGCGCC
>JAJYDH010000433.1 GCA_021777685.1 Planctomycetota bacterium
CGGCCCCCGGCCAGCCTGCCGTTCAGGCGGCGCCCGCCGCCCCGCCCTCCCCGGCGGTGTCGACCCCGCCTCCCGTCGTGATCCCGGCGTCGTCGTCCCCCGCGTCACCGCCCGCCGCCGGAATCCGCCCGATGACGGTGGCGGCGGCCCAACGCGAATCGACGTCCTCCGCCTCCGCCGCGACCGTCACGGCGAATGACATGCAGAGCGGGTCGGGATCGGGCAGCGGGAGCGGTTCGGGAAGTGACAGCGGATCGGGATCGAACAGCGGGAGCGGGTCGGGATCGGGCAGTGGCTCGGGTTCGGTCAGCGGCAGTGGATCGGGCTCGGGCAGCGGTTCGGACAGCGGAAGCGGGTCGGGATCGGGCAGTGGATCGGGATCTTGCTCGGGAGGGCCAGCGAATTCAAACGTTCCCCCGGATGTCACGCTCTCAGGGAGCGGTGGAGGAGGGGGCGGCGGCATCTCCGCGCCGGGGAAAGACGTCACGATCCCGCAAAACGTACCGATCGGCAGTGTCTTCAATGTCACCGTTACACCCCCGAATAATAACGAGAAACTCACAAAAGTCACCATTGCTGGAATGTCCACTATTTCCAATTACATCAATGGCGATCCTAATTCTGCGCCTCCACAGGCACAGGCCCTCGAACAAAAAGTTGCTACAAATCCGAATATTACATATCCGAATATAAGCCCACAAGGAATCGCGACGACGCGATTCGTGGTGGACGCCGATCCGCGTATGTACAACATCAAGGTTGATGCTACATATGCCAACATGCTGACTAACGCTGTCGACAGCGGCGAGACCACAATCACCTTCACGTCGGTGGCACCCGGCGGAAGCCTCATTAGAGCTCCAGATAATAATCCCGCGCTGGTCCAAGTCGCCAATGATACAAGTGCCGTCTGGTTCTTCGACAATAATGGCGGGACAAACAATGAGATCACGGCGACTTCATCACTCGCTTCGGATGGGCAAAAGGGCGTCATTGGAGGCGACTTCATGATTGCTCAGTTTGTTACCTTGGGAAGATATTATACGGACACGGCCGGCAATGTCTACGGGATGATTAGCTCCACGCCTGCCTTCGATAACGGAGGATCAGGCGACAAGAACGCTAATACACTTGGCATGATTGTCACTACTCAGAATGGAGCTAATTCGATTTTCTTCAACGGCGCGGGGTGGACATCGAATGCCGCGAACCCTAAAGCTACTTATTATGTGGGGGATTCTCCTTCCCAGCCTCTTGCCGGCACGGTCAATCCGGCCAAAGTCGATATCGGGTCGAAGGATGGTACTACGCCCGAAAAAATGACCTCTTATCTGATGTACAGACCCAACGGCGGGGTGTGGGTCGGTATCGCGCAGCTTGCTTGGAGCTGGGGCGGTGAAACAACCGTCGCCAATAATGTTCAGACGGTGGCAAGCAATACCAGCGGCAGTGCTACCCCCACCTCGCCTCTTACGACAGCAAATGCCTTCCCAGAGTGGTCGAACACGTCAGCGAACATCACCCGCGGCGGATGGCAAAAGCAGTAGGGGTTTGCGCTACCGGTCTGACTGCATCCGGGGTTATCCCGGCCTGATTTCAGTGAGCCTCTCATCCGTCGCCGGACGCGCGGGTTCGTCCGTGCCCGTTGACTTCGGGAAGGGAGGTAGGATGTTGGCCCAAGGAGGTAGATGACCGTGATGGATCGCAGACTTAGAAGATTCGCCGCATCCGCGTCCCTGGCGATGTCCATCTTTACTTCCTCTTTGATGGGACAGCCCCCTCCGTCGCGTCCAGCCACGGGGGGCGTGGCCGAAGCTCTGGAACGCCCTCAAGGCGTCGAAGACTTCCGGCAACTCCGAGGACATTCGGGAAGTCATGTCTTGTCCTTTGATTCTATCTCAAACGGTCGTCGCCTCGTATCCAGCGGACGAGACCGTACCTTGACCATCTGGGATTGGGCCACGGGGCGCGAGGAGCGCACCCTGTGCGACCCGAACGACAGGCTTCGCGGGACCTTCCCCTCGCATGTGGTCTTTTCGGCGGATGGGCGCAGGGTCGCTTCCGCTGGACCGGACCTGCGGCGAGATGCTGGCGATGGTTTTCGTATACACGGCGTTTACGAGGGGACATCGGTCAAGGTTTGGGACGTCGAGACCGGGCGAATGATCGGTTCCTTCGGCGGCCTCGAAAGTCTTCCCCTTGGGGTGGCACTGAACCGCGACGGTACCGTCGTCACTGCTTGCGACGGGAAACTGCATTTCAAAACCTGGGATTGCGATAGCGGCCGAGAAATCGCCTCGCACAAAGGGACTTCACGAGGTAAGGACTTCCATCCATCGTGGTGCGAATGGGCCTCTTGCAAAGGGTCTCGGTTCGCGATCAATTCAAGTCTTGACTCGAACTTGGTTCCCGATTACCTCTATTCCTACGATGCCTCAAACGGCAAAGAGCGGATAATTTCTCCGAGCCAACGGGAGGGGATCGGATTCGGCAGGATGGCATTCACTGGTGACGGGCGCCGGATCGTGATCGTGAGCTATGGCCGCGGTGAGACGAAGGAACTGGTCGAGATCGACTTCGATTCCGGGACCGAGGTGCGCCGAGTTCCCCTTCCGCCCGGTGGCGGAATTACCTCGCTGACACTCAGCCCGGATGAGCGATTTGTCTCCCTCGGGGATCGGGATGGGCGGGTTTCCGTGTTCCACCGTGGTTCCGGCTACCAAGTTCAGTCAATCGTTTGGCAGGATGCCGGGACCATCCGTTTGATCGACTTCACCGGCCGAGGGCTTCGAATCCTGTCCGGGGGAGGAAGTGAGATGAGAATGGATGGCTCTCTTGAGCAGGGGCTGAAGGTTTGGGATGTAGACGTCTCTTTCAGCCCTTGATGTCTCATCGGCTTGACCTCGATCCGTCGAGATCCCTCAAGCCGCACCTCGGTCCTGGATAGGATTGAGGCGACCATCTTGAAAGTGGGAGCCGATCGCCATCCTCCGAGTCCTGTTCACCTCGCACGCCTGCTATTTCGACACCTCCAACGGCGCCTCGATCGCCAACCGATCGCTCGCGACGGCCCTGGCCCGGCTCGGATACGCGGTCGAAGTCCTGAGCGGTTCGTGGCTGGATCATGGACGGGCGCTCGGGCCGGGAGAAAGGCCCCAGGCGGTCTCGCCCTCGGATTGGGCCGAGGCGGTCTTCTCCCTGGGCACGTCCGGGGCGACCGCTCAGGCTCCTCCGCATTCACGGCTCACCGATCGCGGCATCTCGATCACCTTGCATCACCCGACCGCCGGCAGCCATGCACAACCCGACGAGGACGAGACGGCGGAATTCCTCCGGCTCTTCGACGATGTCGTCGACCGCTTCCGGCCCGATGTCCTGATCGGCTACGGCGGGAGCCGGATCGCGCTGGAGACGTTCGCCCGCGCGCGGAGGCTCGGGACCTCCACCGTGTTTCCCCTCCACAACTTCCATTATCGGGGCGACGCGCCGTTCGCGGACGTCGACGCGATCTCGGTCGCGTCTCAATTCTCGGCCGATTATCACCGCGAGGCCCTCGGGCTCGATTGCGTCGTCCTGCCTTACATGCTCGACGTCCCCCGATGCGAGCGGCATGAGCGGACTTACCTGACCTTCGTCAACCCCTCGATCGAGAAGGGTGTCTTCGCCTTCGCCCGCATCGCGGACGAACTCGGCCGGCGCCGGCCCGACATCCCGATCCTGGTTGTTGAGAGCCGGGGGACCGAGGCGACCGTGGCGGCTTGCGGGCTTGAGCTTCGCGAGCATGGCAACGTCTTCTTCATGGCCCACACGGCGGACCCCCGCGAGTTCTGGGGCATCACCAAGGTTTGCCTGATGCCCTCGGTCTGGTGGGAGAACCAGCCGCTGGTGGCCGTCGAGGCGATGATCAACGGCATCCCCGTGATCGGCTCGGATCGGGGCGGCATCCCGGAGACTCTGGGAGACGCCGGGATCGTGCTCCCGCTGCCCGACCGGATCACGCAGGCGACCCGGATGCTCCCGACGGCCGAGGAGGTCGAGCCCTGGGTCCGGGCCGTCATCCGGCTCTGGGATGACCCCGAATTCTATGAGGACCACCGCAAGAAGGCATTGGCCGAGAGCCGGCGGTGGGACCCGGACGTGCTGGAGCCCCAGTACGTCGAGTTCTTCCGGAATCTCAGGCCCGGCCCGAGGCCGAAGTCAGCCATCCCGCCGGGGCGGGCCGGGGCGGTCGTCCTGGTCCCGCACCTCAACGGGATCGATTGGGAGTGCGAGCAGTCGCTCCGCAAGCTGGAAGAAGAGGGGGTCCGGGTCGTCCGCTCGGGCGGCCACTCGGCGGTCGACGTGGCCCGCAACCGGCTGGCCTCCGAGGCGCTTCACGACGGGGCCGGGTCGATCTTCTTCATCGACTCCGACATCGGGTTCGACCCGCTCGACGCCCTCCGGCTCCTGGCCAGGCCCGAGCCGGTCGTCTCGGGCGTTTACGCCAAGAAGGGCCGCCGGGAGTTCGCCAGCATCTTCGCCGAGGGGGTCGACGAGGTCGTCTTCGGCGCCCACGCCTTCGGCCTCTACCCGCTCAAGTACGCGGCGACGGGATTCCTGCGGGTCAAGACGGCGGTGCTCCGGCGAATGATCGAGGAGCTGAAATTGCCACTCTGCAACCGGAAGTGGGGCCGGGGCGAATGGCCGTTCTTCCTGCCGGAGGTCGTGCCCCAGGGCGACGGAGAGTACCACTATCTGGGCGAGGACTGGGCGTTCAGCCACCGGCTGGCCCGGATCGGCGTGACGCCGATGGCCGACACGTCGATCCGGCTCTGGCACTACGGGCGGCACCCGTTCGGCTGGGAGGACGCGGGGGCCGACGCCAGGCGGTTCGCCACCTACTCCTATCGGCTCGGCGGCGGCGGGTCGGGCTGAATCGCGGCGCGTCGGCTCGCCCAATCCTCTCGCCTCACTGGACGAGCCCTCACCGTGCGTTTACCCTGGGAGATGGGCCGTCGTCCCGGCTCACCCCCCTTCCGTCGAAAGACCGCTGGCGTTCCCACAAGGAGCCGATCCGATGACCGAGCCGAAGAACGGCGCGACAAGGCGTGAATTCCTCAAGACCACCGGCCAGGTCGCGGCGGCTTCGGCCCTGGCGGGCGTGGCCGTGCCGTCGGTCCACGCGGCCGGCGATGAGGTGATCAAGGTGGCCCTGGTGGGCTGCGGAGGCCGGGGGACCGGCGCGGCGGCCAACGCCCTGGCCGCCAAGGGTGGGCCGCTCAAGCTCGTGGCCATGGCCGACGTCTTCAAGGACCGGCTCGACGGCAGCCTCGACGCGATCAAGAACGAGCACTCCGACAAGGTCGACGTCGCCGACGACCGCAAGTTCATCGGCTTCGACGCCTACAAGCAGGCGATG
>JAJYDH010000434.1 GCA_021777685.1 Planctomycetota bacterium
ATCCCTGCAACATCCTGGTCACGCGCGACGGGACCGCCAAGCTGACCGACCTGGGGCTGGCGATCGACCTGAACGATCAGGACAACGTGACCCGCGACGGCGCGACCGTCGGCACGTTCGACTACGTCTCGCCCGAGCAGGCCCGGCACTCGCGGTCGGTCGACACCCGGGCCGACATCTATTCGCTCGGCTGCACGCTCTTCCACATGATCGCCGGCCGGGTGCCGTTCCCGGTCGCGAGCCTGCCGGAGAAGCTCTACGCCCACCAGCTCCACGACCCCGAGCCCCTGCACGAGGTCACGCCGGGCGTGCCCGAGGCGCTCAGCGAGGTCGTCCGCAAGATGATGCGGAAGTCGGTCGAGGAGCGATACCAGACCCCGCTGGAGGTCGCCCAGGCCCTGGAGCCGTTCGCGATCGAGTCCGGCTGGACGACCACCCCCGTCTCGGCCTCGGCCTCGGCATCGGCCTCGGCATCGGTCGCCGTCTCCGTCGCGGCCCGACCGCAGTCGGCCGAGGCGATGGCCAAGCCCGCCGAGGTGGCCGTCGCCGTCGAGCCCGGGTCGTCGTGGAAGGCCCTGGAAGTCGACCTCGAGAGCGCGGCGCCCTCGACGAACTCGCGGAACCTCGGCCCGGCCTCCGATTCGGGGGGCTCGGGCTCGTCGACGGGCACGGGCGACTCGTTCTTCCCCCTGGACCTCGGCGCCGATGAGCCGCTCCGCGACGGGCTCAAGCCCCCCTCGAAGTCCCGGAGCCGGACCTCGGACCCGGACAAACGCCCGTCCCGGCTGGTCGTGATCGGGGTCGGGTCCGTCGCCACCATCATCGCGCTGGCCATCGTCGCCACGCTGGCGGCCATGTCGCTGTCCGGCCCCGGGTTCTCCGCCCGGAACAAGCCGGAGTCGGGGAGCCCGACGAAGTCGAGATCGAACAAGCCGCTGCCCCAGGGCGACATCGTCGTCGCCTATCGCGACGGCGAGGCCGAGGTCGCCAGGAGCCTGGCCGACGCCCTGGCGATGTCCTCGACCCGCACCAGTGCCGAGGTCATCCTGGCCGGCGGGACCACCCTGCGCGTCGAGAACGCGAAGCCGATCCGGATGCCCGAGGGGGGCCTGACCCTCCGAGCCGCCGAGGGGGCCAGGCCGGTCCTGGAGGTGAAGCTCAAGGGGTCGCAGCCGATGTTCCTGATCAACGCCAACCTCCGGCTGGTCGGCCTGACCGTGGTGGTCCGCTACGAGACACCCTCCGACGCCCCGGTCTTCCAGGCCGAGCGCGACCTGTCGATGGAACGCTGCACCTTCCGCGCGATCGGCCCGGCCGGGGGCTCGCGGTTCGCGCTGGCCGAGGGGCGAAAGGCGGCCGTCGACGGCTGCCTGTTCGAGGGGTTCGACACCGCCCTGGCCATCGAGGCCGGCGCCGGGATGGCGGTCTCGCTGAAACGGTCGATCTTCCTGTCCGCCAGGGCCGGCGACGAGCCGACCGGCCGGGCCGCCAGGGTCCGCTCGATGTTCGGCCAGGGGGCCGGGTGTCGACTCGCGGTCGAGAGCTGCTCGGCCCGCGCCGCCACGTTCCTCGACGTCGGCAACTTCAGCCCGGGATCGCCCCTGGAGGTCGAGGTCGCCGACTCGGCCCTCCTGGTCAAGACCCTGGTGGCCTTCGAGGGCGACGCGAAGAACGCGATCGGCCCCGACTCGGCCGTCCACTGGACCGGCAAGGACAACCGCTATCAGGTCGCCGGCCCCGCCTGGGCCGCCTTCCCCGGCGCCCCGACCGACCTCGATTCCTGGTCCAAGCGGGCCACGGAATCCGGCAGCAAGGTCCAGACCCTGAAGCTCGCCAAGGAGCCCCCCGACCCCACCGTTCCCAAAGACTGCGCCATCCTCGACGAGGACGGCAAGCCCGTCGGCGCCGACCCGAGCAAGGTCGGGCCGGGTTGAGCGACCCGGTCGGCGCGATGACAGCCCGCATGGACAGGAGGACGGGACAGCCATGAGCACGGAAACGACCCCCGACCGCCTCCGACGGCTCGACCCGCCCCACGGCGTCCGGTTCCGGCCCAGGGACGAGCCGCCCGAGCCGCTGTTCGGCCCCCCGAACACCAACTATCCCGCCCGCGACGGACGCCCGATGGCCGACAACACGCTCCAGGACCGATGGATCGACAAGATCAAGGGGGGCCTGGAGACGCTGTTCCGCGACGACCCGGACGTCTTCGTCGCCTCCAACCTGATGTGGTATCCCGTCGAGGACAGGAACCGGAGGAGGCTGGCGCCCGACGCGATGGTCGTCTTCGGCCGGCCCAAGGGCTACCGCGATTCCTACGTCCAGCACAGGGAGGGCGGCATCGCGCCCCAGGTCGTCTTCGAGATCCTCTCGCCCGGCAACCGCAAGCGGGCGATGGACTTCAAGCGCATGATCTACGAGAAGTACGGGATCGAGGAGTATTACGTCTTCGACCCGTACAAGATCAAGCTGGAAGTCTGGATGAAGGAGGGCGACGCCTTCCGATCGATCCCCGAGCCCGAGACCAACGGCTGGGTCAGCCCCCGGCTGGGCATCCGGTTCGAGCTGGCCGAGGACATGACCATCTTCGCCCCGGACGGCCGACCGTTCCTCGACTACGCCGAGGTCGCCCACCAGCGAGACGAATCGGAACGGCGATCCGAACAGGCCGAACGGCGAGCGGGCCGGGCCGAACGGCGGGCCGAGGCCGATCGCCAGAAGGCCGAGGCCGAACGCCAGAAGGCAGGTCAGGCCGAGCAGCGAGCCGAGGCCGAACGCCAGAAGGCAGGTCAGGCCGAGCAGCGAGCCGAGGCCGAACGCCAGCGGGCCGAGCGGCTCGCGGCCAGGCTCCGGGAACTGGGGATCGAGCCGGAAGGGTGACGGGGCGGGCCCGGGCGATGGCCGCCGATCACTTCTTCCCTTCGTCGAGCAGGTGCCGGCTCGACTGGAGGATCCGGTGCTGCCGGGTCCGGGCGTGGTTCGAGGCGGGCTCGGCCTTGCCCTTGAGGTCGGCGAGGTTCGCCTGGCAATAGGGGCACTCGACGACCTCGATGTGGAACCGAAGGTACGCGGCCAGGTCGGGGTCGAGCGCGTCGAGCAGGAGGCTGCCGAGCTGCTGGCGGCTCGGGCAGGTGAGCCGGGACCTCCGCCAGATCGCGCCCAGGCTGTGGAGGCCGGCCTCGCCCCGGTTCTGGCGGACGTCTTCGAGCTGCGCCCTCAGCTCGGCCGAGTCGCGGAGCGCCTTCTCGACCCGGGCGAGGGTGCCGGCGGGCAGTTCATCGGCCAGGTAGGCCCGGAGGGTCTCGACGTCGATCGCGTGATCGGAACCGGGGTCGGACATCGGTGGATTACCCTTCGCCCAGGTGTTCGAGGCTCAGGCCCGAGCGACGGGCCATCTCCTTGAGCCGGCCGATCGTCTGGAACTTGTAGCTGGCCACCGCCTGCTCGGTCAGGTCGAGGTATTTGGCCACGTCCTTGTTCGCCCACCCCTTGACGATCAGCAACTCCAGGCACTTGAGCCGGTCGAAGTCGGACTTGCCCAGCCACTCGCGGACGAGCTGGCCCATGGCGTCGGTGAGCAGCCGCTCCTCGGCCTCGCGGCGCTCGCCGCTCCGGGCGATGCTCGACGCCGGCCGGCCGCCGCCGGGGACTTCCTCCAGCGGTCGGCCATGGTCGTCCGAGCCGAACTGATCGATGGGGCGTCGCCCTTGCTTGCGGAGGTGGTCGGTCAGCTTGTGGGCGGCGATCGAGAAGAGGTACGCCTCCATGTCCCGCTTCTCGTCGTAATGCGGGAGGCTGGTCAGGAAGCCGACGAACGTCTCCTGGACCACGTCCTCGCTGGCCGCGCGGTCGCGGAGCCGGCTGTCGACGAAGGCGATCAGCCGCCCCTCGTACCGCTCGATGAGCTGGCGCCAGGCGCCGGCGTCCCCGTCGCGGACCTGGCGGATCAGGAGGGCTTCGGTGTCCGATGTGGCCATCGATCGGCGTGCCCTTCGGCCTGCGGTCGGGTCCCCGTCCCGGGTCGTCGGGTCTCTATTCTAATCGAGCGTGGGCCGGTTGCCTATGCCCCGATCCGAGTCATTTCGGGGATGGCCCTTCCTCCGCCGCGCGGGGCCCGGCCCGCGTCGCGTCCTCCCCGCTCGACGGCCGATGTCGGGCCGGGAGCCGGCCTCTTTTCTCGACCGAGGGCCATCGGGAGGGTGCCCCTCCCGCTTTTGGACCTTGCTGGCAGGTCGTCTCTCGGATGGCGAGTGGTCTCGGATCTCGTAGGGGGCGCTTCGCGTCCCGAGGCGTCCGATCGCGGACGTGACGCGAAGCGTCCCCTACGAGCTCCAAATACCGGGAGGGGCACCCCCATCGGGACGCGAACTGGTGTTTGACGGCATCGGCCTTCAGCTTATGCTGGACGCTCGCCCCCCGGCCGGGTGGGGCCTGTGGTCCTGGCGGGAGGAGCCGAGGATGAGGATCGACCTGTCCCGTCGACCGGCGATCGCGGCGGCCCTCGCCGCCTGCCTCGGGCTGATGGCGTCCGGGTGCTCAGAGGGGGAGCGGGCCGGGTCGCGGGCGGGCCGTCGGGTCGATGATTTCCGCAAGGTCCGATTCGCGGGGGCGGAGGTCGTGGTCCCGTTCCGGAGGGGTCTGGAGACGGCGACGGTGGGAGGGCCGGCCGCCGGGCCCGTGGCGGGGGATCGGGTGGCCCTCAGCGATGCCGGCGAGGGCGAGGTCTTCCTGGCGACGGACCTGGACGCCCTCAAGTTCTACCACTCGTCGCCCGGCCCCGATCAGGTCGGCCGGTTCCGGCTGCTCGGCGACGAGGGGCGGCTGTTCGTGGCGGCCCGGGGGACGGTGGGATCGATCCGGCGGGTCGTCGAGGGGGAACTGCCGGGGGGCCTGAAGGCGGTCGAGCTGGACCTCTCGGGCGAGGCCGGCGGCCCGGCCTGGGTGAGCGAGACATTTGTCCGGCGGGCCGGGAGCCGATGATGTCCGCCCCCATCCGTCGGGCCGTGCTCCACCTCGGCGGCAACGGCCACGCCTCGTGCCGGCTCGATCGGGCGAGGGCCGCGCTGGGGCGGCGTTGCCCGGCCCTGGAGCTGGTCGACGTGCCCTATCCCGGCTTCGAGGGGCGGCCGGGGGTGGGGTCGTTCGATGATTTTCTGCAACATCTGACCGGCTTCGTCCGGGATTTGCCAGACAGGCCGGTCGGCGGATATGCCTCGGGGATCGGCGCCCTGATCGCGCTGGGGCTCCGGGCCCGGGGGGGACTGGCCGGAATCCCTCTGATCTTCCAGGGCCCGGTGCTCTGGGGGTTGGAGGGGCGATGGTTCCCCCGGGCGATGCGGATCTTCCCGCCGGCCCGGGGTTTACTGCGATCCGCC
>JAJYDH010000435.1 GCA_021777685.1 Planctomycetota bacterium
ATGGAAGTCTGGGAGATCTTCGTAGGTTGGGTCGAGCACCGGGCGAGCCCCACCACGCCATGATGGTGGGGCTCGCCCGAGGCTCGACCCAACCTACGCAATCTTCTCAAACTATCCGCAGGGCAGGCCACCGTCACTCAGCGATGTCATCCTCGCGAGATTTGAAGAAAACGCGAATCAATCCCCTCAAAATCTCGGATGATAAAGTCGGAGAGTCGTGAACCGGGGCGGAAAGGGGCACGCGGGTGGATGTTCGTGGAAGTTGGCTTTGTCGTTCGCGGTGCGAGATTTCGTCAGGACGTCTCGGGAATTGGCTTTGTTTTTTTCGGGGACGAGACATCGTTGGGTTGGAATTGGCGGATGGCCGCGGGTCGGGATTGGGTTTGTCCTGGAGGGCCGAAACCGGCCGGTGGCTTCGAGTTTTGAAGGTCGAACGGCCCTTGGGTTCGTTTTTCTCGATCGCGATCCGGCCCGGAGCATCCGCAGGGCGCGGCGATGGCCGGGTGACGTCCCGTCCGTCCGGTCGCGGCCTGTTGGGCGATTTCCCGGCCCGATTTCCCGGCGGAATTGCTGATAAGATAAGAGTTTGCGTCGCAAGAGTCGTCTTGCCTGCTTGGCGTGATTTCTCGGGGAAATCGGCGGTCGGTCTGGCCTCGGGAGTCGGGCGGGATGCCTCGGCGGGGAAAGATCCTCGGGGGATGCCCGACCGGGGGCGGTTCGGGTAAGATCGGGCTTCCGATTCCTCCCGAGTCCCCACGGACCCATCAGAATGACCCTCGGTTCGGCTCCGTCGTCCCCGGCCCCGAGCACCCGGGCGGGGCGAGGCATGCGGGTTTCCCTGTTCATCACCTGCTTCAACGACACGATCTTCCCGCAGACCGGCCGGGCGGTGGTCCGGCTCCTCGAACGGCTGGGGCACTCGGTCGAGTTCCCGATGGAACAGACCTGCTGCGGCCAGATGCACTACAACACCGGCTACCAGGTCGAGGCGATCCCGATGGTCCGCCGGTTCGTGGAGGTCTTCGGGTCGGCCGAGGTCGTCGTCTCGCCCTCGGCGTCGTGCGTGGGGATGGTCCGCCACATGTACCCGCACGCGGCCGAGCTGGCGGGGGACGAGGAGCTGGCCGGGGCCGTCGCGGCGATCGCGCCGAAGGTCTTCGAGCTGTCCGAGTTCCTGGTCAACGTCCTGGGCGTCGAGGACGTCGGGGCCTACTATCCCCACCGGGTGACGTATCATCCGACCTGCCACTCGCTCCGGATGCTCCGGGTGGGGGACGCACCCTTGAGGCTCCTCAGGGCGGTCCGGGGGATCGACCTGGTCGAGCTTCCCCGGGCGGACGAGTGCTGCGGGTTCGGCGGGACGTTCGCGGTCAAGAATGCGGACACGTCGATGGCGATGCTCGGCGACAAGGTCCGGTGCGTGCTCGACACCCGGGCCGAGGTCTGCACCTCGGCCGATAATTCGTGCCTGATGAACATCGGGGGGGCCCTGCACCGCCAGAGGGCGGGCGTGGGCGCGATCCACCTCGCCGAGATCCTCGCGTCGACCGAAGAGGGAGAGGACCGATGACCGTCGAGCCCTTGCCGACCAGCCCCGCCGTCCCGTTCCAGGAGTCGGCCCGGGTCGCGCTCGCGAACACGCAGCTCCGGCGGAACATGGGCAAGGCGACCCAGACCATCCGGGGCAAGCGGGCCAACTCCGTCGGCGAGCTGCCCGACTGGCAGGAGCTCCGCGAGGCCGGCCGGGCGATCAAGGAGCGGGTCCTCCGCCACCTCGACGACTACCTGGTCCAGATCGAGGAGTCGGTCAGGCGCGCCGGGGGCCACGTCCACTGGGCCAGGGACGCCGCCGAGGCCCGGTCGATCGTCGTCGAGATCGCCAAACGCCACGGGACGAAGGAGGTCGTGAAGGTCAAGTCGCTCACGACCGACGAGATCGGCCTCAACCCCGCGCTCCAGGCCGAGGGGATCGAGCCGATCGAGACCGACCTGGCCGAGCTGATCGTCCAGCTCGCGGGCGACCGGTCGTCGCACTTCCTGGTCCCGGCGATCCACAAGAACCGATCCGAGATCCGCGAGCTGTTCAAGCGGAAGCTCGGCCTGGAGCACCTGACCGACGAGCCGAAGGCCCTCGCCGGCGCCGCCAGGGCCCACCTCCGCGCCAAGTTCCTCTCGGCGAAGGTCGCCGTCAGCGGGGTCAACTTCGGCGTCGCCGACTCGGGGACCGTCAGCGTGGTCGAGTCGGAGGGGAACGGCCGGATGTGCCTGACCCTGCCCGAAGTCCTCGTCTCGGTCATGGGGCTGGAGAAGATCATCCCGACCTGGCAGGACTTCGAGGTCTTCCTCCAGCTCCTCCCCCGGTCCTCGACCGCCGAGCGGATGAACCCCTACACCTCGCTCTGGACCGGGGTGGCCAGGGGGGACGGGCCGAAGGAGTTCCACCTCGTCCTGCTCGACAACGGCCGGACCAAGGTCCTGGCCGACCCGATGGGGCGCCAGGCCCTCTACTGCATCCGCTGTAGCGCGTGCCTCAACATCTGCCCGGTCTACGAGCGGACCGGCGGCCACGCTTATAACTCGGTCTACCCCGGGCCGATCGGCGCCATCCTGACCCCGCAGCTCGCGGGCGTGGACAACGCGCCTTCGCTGCCTTATGCGTCGTCGCTCTGCGGGGCCTGCTACGACGTCTGCCCGGTGAAGATCAACATCCCCGACGTCCTGGTCCACCTCCGGGGCAAGGTCGTCCGCTCGAAGCAGCAGAAGGGCGGCTGGCCCGGCGCCGAAGGGCTGGCCATGAAGTTCCTGGCCCGGGTCTTCTCCGGCCGGAGGTCCTTCGAGAGGGCGCAGCGGCTCGGCCGGCTCGCCCAGAAGGCCGTGGTCCGCGACGGCGTCATCTCGAAGCTCCCCGGCGAGCTGGCCGGCTGGACCGCCATGCGGGACGCCTACCCGGTGGCCCCCCAGACCTTCCGCGAGTGGTGGGAGACCCGGTCATGAGCCAAGCCCGACTCGAAATCCTCCGGAGGGTCCGCGAGGCCCTTCGCGACGTCCCGGCCGCCGAGACCGCCGAGGGCGTGGCCGTCCCTCGCGACTACCGCCGGGCGGACCCGACCCCTCGCGAGGAGCGGATCGCCCACTTCGTCGAGCGCGTGGCCGAATACCGGGCCATCGTCCGCCGGGTCGGTGCGGATGGCCTGGCCGATGCCATCGCCTCGGCCTGCGCCGCCCGGGGCGTCCGGACGCTGGTCGCCGCCGCCGACGTCCCCTCGTCCTGGATTCCGCCGGGCGTCTCGGCGCTGCGTGACGACCTGCTCACGAACGAGCAACTGAACGGGGCCGACGGCGTGCTGACCGGCTGCGCGCTGGGGATCGCCCAGACGGGGACGATCGTGCTGGACGGCGGCGCGGCCCAGGGGCGACGGGCCCTCTCGCTCCTGCCCGACTACCACCTGTGCGTCGTCCGCGAGGATCAGGTCGTTGGGATCGTCCCCGAGGCGGTCGCCGCGCTGGCCGGCTCGGCGGGCCTGCCGGACCGGCCGCAGACCTGGATCTCGGGCCCGTCGGCGACCTCCGACATCGAGCTGAACCGCGTCGAGGGGGTCCACGGCCCCCGGACGCTGGAGGTCCTGGTCGTCGCCGGGTAGGGCGATTCCTCTCGATCGGTTGCGCCGGCCGGGATCAATAAGATGTCGCCGATCAACCGGGGAGCTCTACTGGCGCTCGGGTAACCGCGGCCCATTCCGGGCGTCCACAATGGGTGTGGTCGCCCATCTCCGCAGACTCGTGTAACATGATGAGGAATCGATAATCGGCCGGGTTTGGGAGCATTTCCATGTCTCAGACGGATCTGAACCTGGACCTCATCGTGTGCATCCTGGCCACTCGCCGCCGATTGATCGATCGCGACATACTTCTCTCTGAATTGCGAGATTGGAGCGAGCATCGCACTCTCCCTTTCTTCCTCGCCCTCCGCGAGCGAGGAGTCCTGACCGACTCGACCCATCGATTGCTGGGATTGCTCGTCCAGGATCAGATGGCCTGCCACGAGGGCGACGCCGCCCGCTGCCTTTCGTCCCTCGAAATCGACGACTCGTTCCGCCACGAATTGGAGAACCTCGCCGATCGCGATCTCCTGATCAGTCTTCGGCTGGTCGGGCCGCCCCGGCGACTCGACCCGGACTTGACCCAGTGCGAAGCGTCCGTGGAGGAGGCGAACGCGAGAAGTTCGTCCCTCCTCGTGGACTCGCCGACCCTGGCCGAGAGCGGCCCTCCCTCCCTCGTCGAGCCCTCGACCTTGCTTGCCGGAGGGCCTTCACTCCTCGATATCGCGCCGACGCTGGCCGTTGACGGTTCGTCCCCCGGCACCGTCGCTCCGACCCTGGCCGGCCCCGGGCCGGAGCCCGACAAACTCGCGAGGACTCAGGTTGTCCCCGCCGTCCCGGGCGATCCGTCGAGGGGACCCAGCCCGGCCGAGACGACTCGCGTAGGGATCGACGATTCGCTCATGACGGTGGCCCCGACCCGCGCCGATTCGGCGACCCGGCTCGACCCGGGCGGGACGACCTGCGGGGGGGCCGACGATTCGCTCATGACGGTGGCCCCGACCCGCGCCGATGCGGACCCCCTGTCGACCATCGCCCAGGCCGATCCGGCGGCGGGCCGCCGGTGGCCCGATCCCTCGACGGCGGGTCATCAACCGATGCGCTTCCGCTTCCTTCGGTCCCACGCCCGGGGGGGGCTCGGCGAGGTCTCGGTCGCCCATGACCTGGAGTTGAAGCGCGAGGTCGCCCTCAAGGAGATCCGGATCGCCCACGCGGACCATCGCGAGAGCCAGCTCCGGTTCGTCCAGGAGGCCGAGATCACCGGGAACCTCGAGCATCCCGGCGTCGTCCCGGTCTACGGCCTGGGCCGTTATTCCGACGGGAGGCCCTACTATGCGATGCGCTTCATCCGGGGGACGAGCCTGAAGGAGGCCATCGAGAAATTCCACCGGGCGAATCCCGGCCGGTCCTCGCTGGAACTTCGTCAGCTCCTGGGCCGCTTCATCGACGTCTGCAACACGCTCGCCTACGCCCACAGCCGGCGGATCATCCATCGGGACATCAAGCCCGACAACATCATGCTCGGCGAGTTCGGCGAGACCCTCGTCGTCGACTGGGGGCTGGCCAAGCAGCTCGGCCAGCCCGACATCCTCCGCGACCCCTCGGATGCGCCGGAACTCTCCGGCCTGCTGAGGAACTCCTCCTCGACCCTCCCCGGCGCGGTGATGGGGACCCCGCAGTACATGAGCCCCGAGCAGGCGGAGGGGAACCTCGAACAGCTCTGTCCGGCGAGCGACATCTACAGCCTGGGCAGCACGCTCTATTGTCTGCTGA
>JAJYDH010000436.1 GCA_021777685.1 Planctomycetota bacterium
TACCGGACCCGTAACCCTCCTCGCCCAGCAGCGCCGCCAGGGCCACGGCACCGAAGCCGTTGGCACATCGGGCGAGCATGTCGCGCCGGCTGATCGGCGGGGCGATGAAGCGTCGGCAGTGCATGGCTGGTTCCAGATGAGATCAAGTAGGGTGGGTCGAGCCTCGGGCGAGCCCCACCACCCGAATAAGAAGGTGGGGCTCGCCCGAGGCTCGACCCACCCTACAAGAATTGGTTCATGGGATCGCGACGAATTCCTTGACGTTGAACAGCACATGGGCCAGATCCGCCCACGCCCGAAGGTCGTCGGGCTTGCCGTAGGCTTGGGACTGCTCTTCGAGGAACGCCAGCGCGGCGGACCGCTCGTCGTCCGAGGGCGATCGGCCGAAGGCTTCGCGGTACATCGTATCGACCGACTCCATCGCACCGATCTTCGGGTCCTTCCGGATTCGGCCCGCCCAGAATTTGGCCTGGCCGATCAGGAACGGGTCGTTCATCAGGGTGAGGGCCTGGGCGGGGACGTTGGAGACGTTCCGGCGGCCCATCGACGAGGCGGGCGTGGGGTAGTCGAAGGCCAGGAGCATCGGCGTGAGGAAGTTCCGGCGGACGTTGAGGTAGAGGCTCCGCCGGCCGTCGCCGTCGAGCGGGCCGGAGTGGCCGGGGCGCCCTCGGCCTTCCATGAACGAGGTCAGGTGCGGCGGGACGCTCGGGCCGAACAGGGTGTTATCAAGCCGCCCGGAGACGGTGAGAATGGCGTCGCGGATCGCCTCGGCTTCGAGCCGGCGGACGTCCCGGCGGTGCCAGAGTTCGTTCGAGGGGTCGAGCCGGTCGGACTCGGGGGCGAGCTGGCTCGACATCCGGTAGGCTTTCGACGTCACGATCAGGCGGTGCATCGCCTTGATCGACCACCCGGAAGCGACGAACCGGCTCGCCAGGTAGTCGAGCAATTCGGGGTGGGTCGGCTCGCGGCCCATCGCGCCGAAGTCGTCCACGCTGGGGACGATCCCCCGGCCGAAGTGGTGGTGCCAGAGGCGGTTGACCAGCACCCTCGCGGTGAGCGGATTGGCCGGGTCGGCCATCTTCCTCGCCAGTTCGAGCCGGCCGCTCCCCTCCGACGTCCAGGCCGGCGAGTCGCCCGCGAGGACTTCGAGGAACCGGCGAGGGGCGACCTCGCCGAGGTTCTTGGTGCTCCCTCGGATGTGGACCTTGACATCGAGCCCAGTGCCATCCGTCAGAGCCTGGCCAAGGGTCGGCTCGGGCAGGGTGGCCTCGACCTCTCGGTAGCGTGCGAGGAGCGGCTGCAACTCATCGAGCCGTCCCCCCGGGCCGATCGTTGGCGGCGTCGGGCGGCTCGGGACGGGCGGGGGCGGGCCGTCGGAGAACCGGATTTCGTCGACCGCGATGAAGCCCCGGCCGTCGCGGATGAAGCTCTGGCCGCCGGTGAAGTCGACCGTCGCGCCGTCGTCGATCTCGATGTAGGCCGGGTGGCCGACCCACTGGGCGGCATCCATCGAGACCCAGCGGAAGGCGTCGCCGTGGTCGACGTTGTGGACGAGATCGCCGTAGATCGGCGAGCGGATCTTCTCGAAGCCGTCGACGACCAGGTTGATCCGACCGCCCCTGCCGGCGGCGAGGATGTGGACGTAGGGCTTCGTCAGGGTGAAGTTTTTCGACCGGAGGACGCCCCGGAGCCGGTCCGAGATCGCCCCGCTGTGCGCGACGCCGGGCGGTAGCGGTTCGACCCGATCCCCCCGGACCTTCCAGGCGTTCGGCCGGGTCGGGCCCTTGCCGAAGGCGTCGCCGTTGACGAACCACTCGCCGAAGGTCTTGCCGGAGAAGTCCTCGAAGACCACGTCGGGAGACTCCGCCGGCCCGGGTCGGTCGGCCGCGACCGGCCCCGGCGCCTTCGCGGCGATCTGCTCGCGGATCGACTCCAGCTCGGCGATCCTGGGGGCGAATCGATCGGCCGGGTCGAGGAAGGCCAGGCTGTGCCGGGAGCTGGCGAGGAAGCCGGCGAGCGCGTAATAGTCCTTCGTCGTGATCGCGTCGAACTTGTGGTCGTGGCAGCGGGCGCAGGCGATCGTCAGGCCGAGGAACGCCTTGCCCAGGACGTCGATCTGGTTGTCGACCTTCGACGCGCCGTCTTCCTTGAGGTCGACCGGCGAGTGGACCCCCTCGTGGAGCCGGAAGAAGCCGGTGCCAAGGACCGACTCGTTCGTGCCGGTGTCCGGGTCGCGCCGGGGGTCGGGCAGGAGGTCGCCCGCGACGTGCTCGACGACAAGCCGGTTGTACGGGACGTCGGCGTTCAAGGCCCGGATGACGTAGTCGCGATAGCGGTAGGCGAGCGGGATGTCGTAGTCGAACTCGTGCCCCGAGGTCTCCGCGAACCGGACCAGGTCGAGCCAGTGCCTGGCCCACCGCTCGCCGTAATGGGGCGAGGCGAGCAGCCTCTCGACCAGCTTCTCGTAGGCGTCGGGCGCCGGGTCATTGACGAAAGCGTCCACCTCGGGGGGCCTCGGAGGCAGGCCGGTGAGGTCGAATGTCAGGCGGCGGATCAGGGTGGCTCGGTCGGCCTCGCCCGCGGGCTTGAGCCCCTTCGCCTCCAGCTTCGCGAGCAAGAAGCGGTCGACCGCGTTGATCGGCCAGGCTCGATCCTTGACCTCGGGCGGCGTCGGGTCTTTGACGGGTTGGAGGCTCCAGTGCCCGGCGCGTTCGCGGAGGTTGAACGGCCTGACCGTGCCCGAGCCCGAGGACGATTCCCGGCCGATCGGCCAGGTTGCACCCTGCTCGACCCAGCGGGTGAGGGTGGCGATCTCCTCGGCGGGGAGCTTCGACTTGGGGGGCATCTGGAGGGCGTCGCCGTAGTTGATCGCCTCGACCAGCAGGCTCTCGTCCGGCTTGCCGGGGACGATCGCGGGGCCGGTGTCGCCGCCGGCGAGCGCCTGGGTCTTCGAGTCGAGCCTGAGTCCCCCCTTGGACTTGCCGCCTCCGTGACAGGTCTGGCAGCGGTTGACCAGCAGCGGGCGGACCTTCGCCTCGAAGAACTCGACCGCCGCCGGGTCGTCGCCCGCCCTCGCTGATGGGCCCCCGGCCGGCGGGAGGATCAGCGTCGCCAGGGTCAACCAGACGAAGCCACGGGTCCGCGTCATCGTTCGTCTCCGTCCACGCACACGACCGAGCCGGGCGCACGATCCATGACTGATAGGATAACCAGATCCGATCCAATTGACATCGGTTTTTCGGAACGGACTCGCCCACGACGGCCAAGCCGGGCTTGACGAACCGGGGCCGGGCGATAGGCTTTGCGGGCGATCGACCCGCCTCGGAGGCGCGAAGGGCCGGGCAAACGCGCCCGGCAACCGGCCCGAGTCGGGCGATCGGCGGTCAGGGAGGACCGCGACGCATGGCCTTCGACCTGATTCGGCGCGTCCAGTCGCTCGGCACCCCGCGGATGCTCGTCGTCGGCGACCTGATCCTCGACCGCTACATCTGGGGCGACGCGGAGCGGATCAGCCAGGAGGCCCCCGTCCCCCTGCTCCGCGCCGACACCCGCGAGCACCGGCTCGGCGGGGCGTCGAGCGTCGCGACCATGCTCGCCGCCCTCGGGGCGAAGGTCCGGCTCGTCGGCGGCGTGGGCCGCGACCCGGAGGCCGGCCACGTCCGGATGCTCCTGGACGACCTGGCCATCGACCACCGCGACGTCGTCGCCCTCCCCGACCGGCCGACCACGCTCAAGGAGCGCTACATCGGCCGGGCCCAGGACCGCCACCCCCAGCAGATGATCCGGGTCGACTACGAGACCCGCGACCCGATCCCCTCGGAGATCGAGGCCGAGCTGATCCGCCGCCTGCCCGGGGCCGTCGCCGGGTCCGACCTCGTCCTGATCTCCGACTACGACAAGGGGGTCTGCACCCCGACGCTCCTCCGCGCCCTGATCCGGACCTGTCGAGAGCAGGGCGTCCGCGTGGTCGCCGACCCGATCCGCTCGAAGGATTATTCGCGGTACGAGGGCGTCCACTGCATGACACCCAACCGGCTGGAAGCCGGGCTGGCGAGCGGGACGCTCATTCGGACGCCCGAGGAGGCTCTGGAAGTCGGAGGGACGCTGGTCCGCGATTTGAAGATGGACGCGATCCTGGTCACGCTCGACCGCGACGGGATGGCCCTGGTCCGCGCCGACGGCCGGTCCGAGCTGGTGCCGACCCGGCCGAGGCAGGTGTACGACATCACCGGAGCCGGGGACATGGTCCTCTCGATCGTCGGACTCTGCCTGGCCGGCGGGGCGGATTACGACGAGGCCGCCGCGCTGGGGAACGTCGCGGGGGGGCTGGAGGTCGAGAAGATCGGCGTGGCGCTGCTCTCCCGCCAGGAGATCCTCCGCGACCTGATCGAGCACCGGGGCTCCGAGACCGGCAAGCGGCTCGAAGGGGAGGCCCTGCTCGCCGAGGTCGGCCGCCGCCGGGACGCCGGGCAGAAGATCGTCTTCACCAACGGCTGCTTCGACATCCTCCACGTCGGCCACGCCCGGCTGCTCCGCCAGGCCGCCGAGCACGGCGACGTCCTCGTCGTCGGCCTCAACTCCGACGACAGCGTCCGACGCCTCAAGGGGCCGACCCGCCCCTTGAACTCCGAGGCCGCCCGCGCCGAGCTGCTCGCCGCGCTGGAAAGCGTGGACATCGTCACGGTCTTCGACGACGACACGCCGCTCGCGCTGATCGAGGCGATCCGCCCGGACGTCCTGGTCAAGGGGGGCGACTACTCGCCCGAGGAGGTCGTCGGCCGGGCCGAGGTCGAGGCGGGCGGAGGCAAACTCGTCCTGATCCCGCTGGTCGAAGGCCACTCGACGACGAACCTCGTCCGCCGCGCCGCCGAGCGGACGGTCACCCTCCACGCCGGAGAGCCGGCCGTGCCGGCGCCCAAGGCGGTCGGGGCGATCGAGCGGGGGGTTGTCGAGTCGCCATGAACCCGTGACCGTGAGGTCAGGGCTGGGCTGAGATGGCATGGCCGCCCGATTCCGAGGCCATCAACTCCCCGATCGCGTCCGGCCGCATCGGCGCGCCGATCGTGCCGCGGAACAGATTGACGAACACGAAATCGCTGTCGGCGGCATCGGCGACGCCCATGCGCTCGAACTCGTAGGTGTCAAATGCTTGCACGACAAGGAAATCCAACGGTACGACTCGCTGTCGGCGGGACTTGGCCCACGCCCCGTTCGGGTTGTCGTCGCGGCGCACCACATGCAGATGCGCCCGCTCGACCTCGCAGCCTAGGCGGCGCGAGTCCACCAGCAGATGCATATCGCTGCGCCGCAGCCCGCACAACTCCCCGCGCCGCAGCCCGGCCCGCGCC
>JAJYDH010000437.1 GCA_021777685.1 Planctomycetota bacterium
GAGCTGATCGAGGGGATGGGCGGGCTCGACGCCCTGCTCGCCGAGAGCGACTTCGTCGTGATCGCCGCCCCGCACACGCCCGAGACCGCCGGGCTGTTCGACGCCCGGACCATCGGCCGGATGAAGCCGACGGGGTATCTCATCAACATCGGCCGGGGGGCGATCGTCGTGCTCGACGACCTCGTCGCGGCCCTCCGGTCCGGCTCGATCGCGGGCGCGGCGCTCGACGTCTACGAGGTCGAGCCGCTGCCGTCCGACCACCCGCTCTGGGACTTCCCCAACGTCATTTTGACGCCCCACACCGCCGGCTATTCGCCCGTGATCGCCCGCCGCCACCTGGAGACGCTCGTCGAGAACGTAAGCCGGTTCGCCCGGGGCGAGCCGCTCCTGAACGTGGTCGAGAAGGTTCTGTGGTTCTAACGCGCCGGCGTGACCACCAGCTCGATCGTGGTGAACCCTTCCGACTTCCCCCGCGAGAGGACGACGACGACCGAGAACCCCGGCCCGCCGGGGCCGACCATCGTGGCCGTCCGGACGGCCTGGCGGCCGGTCAGGCCGGTGTACGACGCACGGAGGGTCGGGAAGTCCGGCTGGTCCGCGTAGAAGGGATTGGGGCCCGACGGGGACAGCCGCTTGTCCTGGAAGGTGAGCGTGGATGGCCTGTATTCGGGGTCGAGATCCAGCTTCCGGCCGAAGAAGGCGTAGACCGTTTCGAGGGTGTCGGAGGTGTCGTAGGCGTAGAGGGCAGGGGCCCTGATCCGGGCGGCCTCCCTCGGCTCGGCCGCGATCTCCTCCAGGCCGACCTTGCCGGAGGCGATCAGCTCCGGGTCGAACCGGGCGATCGGCCGGGCGCCGGGGTATTCCCAGGCCATGAGGTCGAAGGTCGGCGGCGGGGCCTGGACCGCGGGCGTGGACGGCCCGCACCCCGGTGACAGGGCGAGCATGAGGAGGACCGGGCCGGCGAGTCGTCGCATTCGGGGATTCCGAGTCGGGCGGGAGTTCAATCGGCCTTGTTCAGGGAGGCGAGGAAGGCGGCATGCTCGGGCGTGGCGACCCCCCGGCGGAGCACGTCCACGAGCCGGGCCAGGTCGGAACCGACGAGCGCGGCCGGGTCGAGCCAGAGGCCGGGGAAGGTCTCGCTCCGATAGATCCCGTCGGCCCCGGGCGCGAGCCGGTCGTATCGCCCCTCGCGGAGGACATACCAGTCGATCGCCCGGTCGAAAACCCGCCAGACGATGTATTCGCGGACGTTGTTCCGACGGTAGACGCGGAACTTGGTGTTCAGGTCGATGCTCGCGGTGCTGGCCGCCACCTCGACCACCAGTTCCGGGGCCCCCTCGATGTAGTCGTCCTCGCTCACGACCGCCTGGCCGCCCCGGGCCGGGTCGATGATCATCGCCACGTCGGGCTGGGGCATGTTGTCGCCGTCCAGCCGGATCGAGACGTTATCGCCGACGATGACGCCGGGCGTGAGGGACTCGTAGGTGAAGAGCCATCCCGAGATGTGGACGTGCGGGCGGCCGTGACGGTTCAGGCGGACGGGCGATCCCATGTGAACGACCCCTTCGATGAGTTCCGCCTTCTTGAGCCCCGGCATCGCGTCGAAGCGGCGCTCGAACTCATCGCGGGTCAGGTGGTCGCCCGGCTCCAGCGGCGGGGGCGCGGCCCCGGTCGCGACTTCGGCCTGTGCCACGGTCTGCTCCTCCGTCCGTCCGCCGTGCGGTGTCCCGGCCCACGCACCGATTATCCGTCGGGACGGGCCGTGCGGCAAGGACGGCCGCCGTCGCCGCGAGGCCCATTCGACCTCGCGGAAAGTTCAGGAGTCGCCGAGGCCCGGCCCGGGGGTGGCCGATTCCGGCGGCTTGCCGACGACCGGCGGGAAGTGGTGCTCTCTCCTCGCCCGGTCGAACTCGGCCGGGTCGATCCAGCCCTTGCCGGCCGTGTCGGCCTCGCGGACGAACCGGGCGGCCTCCTCGGGGGTGAGGTGGCCGTCGTGGTCGACGTCGGCCTCCTGGAGCCAGTGCCGGCCGGGCCGGCGGGACATCCCCTGGCCGACGAGCCTCGGGTCGGGCTGGTGGAGGGTCGGCCCGTCGGGCCGAGGCCCGGCGTACTTCTGCCGCCCATGCCCCAGGCCGATCGCCAGCGACGCGGCGACGACCGCGAAGACCACGCCGCAGACCGGCGAGAACGGGCACGCCGCCTTCTTCTGGGCCAGCAGGCAGAGCCCCGAACACGCCATCGACAGGGCCAGGCCGATCGCGATCGCCCCGATCAGGTCGTCCGGCGAGAGGTCGACCAGGCTGTCATAAAGGTGGGTGAAAAATCCAGACATGGCGCGTTTCCTCGGTCCGATCGGTGTCCCGGGAGGCTCCCCGGCCCGGTAATTGAGAGGCGACGTCGACGCCCGGACCGGCCGGGAAAAATCCCGGAGACCGGGGGATCGGCGCATTATCCCCCCTCCCGGGCCCGAGGTCGAGTTCCGGCCACCCCTGTCCGGGAACTCGCGATGGGAGGTCACGCCGCCTCGCCTTGACCGCGATCCTCGGCCGATGATAGGTTGAAGTCGTCCTCTCGTCCCTCGGGACGCCCGGCCGGCCGGCAGGACCCGGCGGCCGATCGTCCCTCGCCCCGCGCCGCCTCGATGGGCACACCCGGCGCACCCCTCCTCATGGCCGACGAACGCATCCGGCGGCAGATCGCCTTCCTCGCCGCCCAGTTGATGTACCACCGGACCGAGTCCGAGTACTTCACCGCCAAGCGCAAGGCCGCCAAGCAGCTCGGGGTCGAATACCGATTCCGGCCCGGCGACCTCCCCTCCAACGCCGAGATCCGCGACCAGATCCAGGCGATGGCCCGCGTCCACGAGGGGCCGAAGCGGCTCGAACACCTCAAGGACATGCGCTTCGAGGCCCTCCGCCTCATGCGCAAGCTCGCCAGGTTCCGGCCCCGGCTCATCGGCAGCGTCTGGACCGGCCACATCCGGCACGGGTCCGACATCGACATCCACATCTTCTCCGACAGCCAATCGATCGTCACCGACACCCTCGACGACTACGCCTTGCCCTACGAGGTCCAGAAGAAGCGGATCGTCAAGTATGGCGAGGAGCGGGTCTTCACCCACATCCACGTCGACGACCGCTTCCCCTTCGAGCTGACCCTGTACCCCGAGGACAAGGTCCATTACGTCTTCAAGTCCTCCATCACCGGCCGGCCGATCGAGCGGGCCTCGATCGCCGAGCTGGAGGCCGCGCTCAAGGCCGAGGACCCCGACGTCGACCTCGACTTCGAGGTCCAGCGGGTCGAGGACCACGTCGACCGGTTCGAGCTCTACCGGATGCTCCTCCGGCCGCTCGAAGGCGTGAAGCAGGGCCCGAAATACCATCCCGAGGGGGACGCCCTCTACCACAGCCTCCAGGTCTTCGAGCTGGCCCGCGAGCAGAGGGGCTACGACGAGGAATTCCTCCTCGCCGCGCTCCTGCACGACGTCGGCAAGGCGATCGACCCGTCCGACCACGTCGTCGCCGGCTTGCAGTCGCTCGAAGGGACGATCACCGGGCGGACCGAGGCCCTGATCGCCTTCCACATGGACGCCCACGCCTACCGGAACGGCACCCTGGGCGCCCGCGCCCGGACCCGGCTCCAGAACTCGGAGGATTTCGAGGACCTGATGCTCCTCCAGGAATGCGACCGCAAGGGCCGAATCCCCGGCGCCATCGTCTGCGAGCTGGCCGAGGCCCTCGACTACATCCGCAAGCTGGCCGAGGAGGACGACCAGGGCTGACCCTCATCCCGTAGGGGACGCTCCGTCGCCGCCGGTCGAATGACGGGACGCGGAGCGTCCCCTATGGGACCCCGCGTCGTCCTCGGGCCGGTCCACCTCGCTCGCCAGAGGACTCGGAGCGTCCGGGACGGCATTCCCACGCGGGAGCTTGGGAACGAGGATGGTTCGCCCGGATTCTCGGAAATTGTATGCTCAGAGTGCGCCCGGATCGCGATAGTATCCGGGTCGGCCACGACCTCGGGGCGGAGCCTCGCCGTCGTCGCGGTTGGGTTTGAATTCCGGTGCGGCCTGGGTTGGGTCTGAATTCCGGTGCGGCCTGGGTTGGGGGCTTTGCGCTTTTTCTCTCGCCGCTGAGACAGTTTATGGATGTCCGGTGGAAATAGGAAATCTGGGATGTCAAATCCGAGATGTCAAATCTGAGATCTCTAATTTTCCTGTCCTCCCAATCGTCCCATAAACAATCTCGGCGGCTAGCGTTTCTGTGCAAAGCCTGGGTTGGGTCTGAATTCCGGTGCGGCCTGGGTTGGGTCTGAATTCCGGTGCGGGCCGTGCCGTACCAACAATCCGGATGGTGGGGCTCGCCCGAGGCTCGACCCACCCTACGCAGATTGCCGATTTTGTGAATGGGTTCGTTTGGGAAACGGTCATGGGGGCGGCTCGGATGGCGGCCGGGGGTGGATTGCTTTACAACGGAGTCTCGCCCGGCCTCCTCGCCCCGGTCCCTTCGAGCAGGATGCGACCCGATGACTGGCCTGAACCTGGAAACGTTCCTCCGACTGCTCCGGGCCGACCTGGGGGCCTGGGCGAGCCTGGGCGTCGTCGCGGCGATCCTGGCGGTGATGACCTGGACGAGCTGGGGCTCTCGGCGGGCCCTGCGGAAGTGCCTGTTCCTGTCGATCGCCGCGCACGTCGGCCTGATCGTTTATGGGAGCACGTCGCCGGCCGTCCTCAAGCTCCTCCGGCTCGACGGGTCGGACCGGAAGCCGCCCCGGGCCGACCGGCCGGTCCGGGTCACGCCCTGGGTCGCCGAGAAGCCGCCGACCGGGCCTGACGGCCGGCCGACCCGGAAGGACGCGCCGGCCTGGGACCAGGACCGGGGCCGGCTCGCCCTGGCCGAGCCGTCGAGGCTGGCCTCGCCCCCGACCCCGGCGCAGGCCCCGACCCCTCCGAGGGCCGAGCCCGGGCCGATCGCCCCCGAGCCGGTCGCCCCGGAGGTCAACCCGCCGCTGGAGCCGCCGAGCATCCCACCGCCGGTCGCCGAGGCCAGGGCCCCGGAGCCCCCGCCGGGCGTGGCGCCGGGCGAGCCGTCGGAAGTCGCGGCGCCGGTCGCGGCGCTTGCCGGGTCGGCCGACGTCCCGGCCCCCTCGGCCTCGACAAGCCGACTCCGCCCCGAGGTCCGCGGTCCCGCCTCGGCCCCGGCCCTCCCCGACCGGCTCCGGCCGTCGAGCCCGACCTTGCCCGAGGCCCCCGATGTCGACCTGCCGGCCCCGAAGGTCGCGAGCCGCCCGGTCGAGCGGGTCCCTTCGACCTCGACGGCCCCGAGGGTGGACATCCCCCCGGCCTCGCC
>JAJYDH010000438.1 GCA_021777685.1 Planctomycetota bacterium
CCCCCGCCCCCCCCCGCCAAACCCGCCGATCCCGCCCCCGCCGCCGTCCCCCGCGAGCTGATCGAGCGGCTGGAACGCCTCGAACGGCTGGTCGAGGACCTTCGGAAGCGCGAGCCCGCCGGCTTCACCCCCTGACCTCGCCCGGCTGACCAACCGTCGCTTTCCGGTCGAAGCCCTTTGGAGTGCGGGAGCTTGCTCCCGCTTTGCTCCGAGGGGCTTGCCCCTCGTCCCTCCGGCGCCGCCAGTTCGACCCGCGGAGCAAGCTCCGCTCCGCAAGGCGGGAGCAAGCTCCCGCACTCCAAAGAGAGGTTCATTCATCCCGGCCGCGGTCGAGGCACTCGAACAGCTCGCGGAGGGGCAAGGCAAAGCCGGGCAGGACGTCCGAGCCGTCGAGGGATTGGCCTTCAATCTGCTTCGTCGAAGCCGTGGGCGAAGTGTACACCACGGCCGTCCGGTTCTTCGGGTCGATCAGCCAGACCAGCCGGACGCCGGCCTCGAAGTACTCGCGGACCTTGCGCTTCATCTCGGCCTTGGTGTTGCCCCTGCTGAGGACTTCCACGGCCAGGTCGGGGGCGAGGTCGGGGATCGGCTCGCGCGGGGCGCCCTTCCTGGGGAGCCTCTTGCGCGAGGTGAAAGCGACGTCGGGGATGCGGACCAGGCCGGGCATCAGCCTCATCGTGCCGTCGGCGCCGGTGACCTCGCCCAGGCGATGCTGCTTGACGAAGGCGGCGAGGTACATGGCCAGTTCGACCGCCAGCAACGATTCGTCATACCCCATCGCCTTCTCTACCAGGACGCCATCGACGAGCTCGCAGAGCTTGTTGTCGGGCTTGAGCAGGTCGCGCTCGGTGGCCTTGCCGGGCGCGGGGACGAGCCGGACGCGATCGGGCGGGATGTCGCCGAGCCGGTGGAGCAACTCGGCCACGGTCCGGAAGCGGGGCGGGGCGGCGGTCGTCGTGCTCATGGTCGGGGCCTCCTTCATGCGGAATCTCAAGCCTGGGCCCGCCCGGTCAGGGTGAGCAAGACGACCTCGGGGCGGCAGAACAGGCGGACGGGCGGCGAGATCGTGCCGGCCCCCCGGCCGATGTAGACGTTGCACGCCGGCCCCCGGACCAGCCCCCGGAGGTACTTCTGGCCGAACGCCGAGGGGACGCACGGAGCCCCGTAGAACGGCACGACCACCTGGCCGCCGTGGGTATGCCCGCTGAGCATCAGGCCGACCCGCGGGTCCGTCAGCGTCTCGGCGACGTCCGGGTTGTGCGAGAGCACGATCGAGGCGTCCTCAACCGTCGAGTCGCCGAGCGCCTTGCCGACGTCCGGCCTGTCGCACCAGAGGTCGCCCACCCCGCCGACCCGGAGCCGGGCCGAACCGCGATCGATCCAGGCGCCCGAGTTCCGGAGCAGCGGGATTCTCGCGTCCTCCAGCGCCTCGACGCTCGGCCTGTACCCGTCCCAGTGGTCGTGGTTGCCCAGGACGGCGAACCGCCCCATCGAGGCCCGGAGCCGGCCCAGTTCCTCGATCGCCGGCGCGATGTAACGCGGCCCGTGGTGACAATAATCGCCGCCGAGCAGGACCAGGTCCGGCCTCAGCGCGTTGGTCATCTCGACGATCGACCGGACGTAGACCCTGGGCACGTAAGGCCCGTGGTGGACGTCCGAGAGGAACGCGACGGTCATCCCCTCGAACGGCCCCCGGAGGTTGGGGATCGTCACCGTCCGGCGGGCGACGCGGCACCACTTCGCCTCCAGGAACGGATAGGCCACGCCCGCCAGCGCCGAGCCGATCGCCGCCCGCTTGATCCATCGTCGACGGTTCATGGTTCCGGGTCCTGGGACATTCAGGGGGATTGTAAAGGATTGAGTCGAGATCGACTCGCCGGGGGCCACGCGGTTCCGTACTCGGAACCCGTGCGAGCGACACGGATTGCGGCACGGGTTGAGTACAACACGTGGCACCCGACAGCCCACCAATCAAGATGTGACGGTGTGGTAGGGTGGGTCGAGCCTCGGGCGAGCCCCACCCTACGAAGACAAATTGATCGGGGACTCATCGATCCTGGGACCGCCGATGGACCAGATGTCGGCATCCGGGGCGCTGGCCAGGATCGGCTCGGGTTCTCCGGCGGCAACGGCGGCCGTGAAGGCGGCCTCGATCGTCGGGCCGCTCGCGACGATCCGGGCGTGTTGGCGATCCCACGCGATCCACAGCCCGGCGTATTCGAGCGGGACGACGGGGTTCTCCGGCAGGGGCTCGCGTCGGTCTTCCGTCATCGGTCAGCTCCTGTTCGGCTCAACGCCCATCGTCGCCCTACATGTCCTCGCGTCCCGGGGAAAGCCCTTCCGGCCAGGGTCCGACATCGATGACCGGGAAGTCGCTGAAGTCGGATTTCGGGCCGATGGGCCGGTCGTCGATGACGAGGGTGATCTGATAGGCACCCGGCTCGATGTCGTCGGGAAGCCGGAGCGTGATCGTGCGCCCCGGGTCGACGACGACGTTCGTCTGGATCGTCTTCATGTTCGAAAGCCTCCCCCGAAACCCTTCGGAATCCCCGGCCCTCCGGCGTCTCCGGGGCCCGCTCCTCCCAGGTTACGATAAGCGGCCGGGGGGGGCCACGGCGGTTGACGGGGGGATCTCCGGCCCGTTACGATTCGAACCCGGGCCGACCGTCCCTTTCCCCTCTCCCGGGGCCTTGAACCGTGCAAATCCTGCTGACCAACGACGACGGCGTCTTCGCCCCCGGCCTCCGGGCGCTCCGCAAGGAGCTGAAGCGGCTCGGGGACGTGACGGTCGTCGGCCCGGCCCTGGAGCAGAGCGGCGTCGGCCACTCGATCACCCTGCTCGAACCGCTGGTCGTCAAGCCCGTCGACGACGAGGACGGCGAGTCGCTCGGCTTCATGGTCGAGGGGAGCCCGGCCGACAGCGTCAAGCTCGCCATCTGCGAGCTGATGTCCCGCCCGCCCGACCTGATCGTCTCGGGGATCAACGCCGGGAGCAACGCGGGGATCAACGTCCTGTACTCGGGCACCGTCGCCGCCGCCATCGAGGGGGCGTTCTTCAAGATCACCAGCATCGCCGTCTCGCTGGAGCTGGCCGAGCACTTCGACTACCCGCACGCCGCCCGCAACGCGGTCAAGGTGATCGAGCGCATCCTGGCCAACAAGCCGCCGGCCGGCTCGCTGTTCAACGTCAACCTCCCGGCGCACTCGCGGGGGGAGCCCAAGGGGGTCCGCGTCGTCCCGATGGGCGTCGGCCGCCACGGCGAGGGGTTCGAGAAGCGCCGGGACCCCCGGGGTCGGACCTATTACTGGATGACCTACAACCCGCCCTTCCACCTCGAAGGCCCGGAGACCGACGTCACCAGCCTCTGCGAGGGGTACATCACCGTCACCCCGCTCCACTTCGACCTGACCCGCCACGACCTCCTGCCCGAGGTCGGCGGCTGGGACTGGTCGGGCTGAACGACCCGGGCCGAGGTCGGCCCTCCCTCATTCCCCCTCCTCGACGAAGAAGGATGGCCCCCATGAGTGTCCCGCCGAGACGCCCCCGGCCGCCCCTCGCGATCCCCCTCGGCCTCGGGCTCGCCCTGGCCCTCGCCCTGAACGGCTGCGACCAGCCCACCGGCTCGACCCGGCCGAAGTCGAAGGGACCGGCCACCGAGGTCGTCGAGCAAGCCCCCACGCCCCCGCCGGCCGAGCCGAAGCGCGAGCTCATCGTCGGCAAGACGACCCAGGAGATCGGCAACGCCGCCGAGAAGCAGCCGGGCGCCGTCGACTCCGCCAGGCCCAGGATCACCGCCAGGGACCCCATCACGCTCCAGGGCAACGCCTACGTCGTCGCCATGGGCCAGACCGCGATCAACAACATCAAGCACGCCCTCGACCTCTACCAGGCCGAGACCGGCGAATACCCCAGGACCTACGAAGAGTTCATGGAGAAGATCATCAAGGCGAACAACATCGCCCTGCCCAAGCTGCCGCCGTACCAGGAGTACGTCTACGACGCGCCCACCCACCAGCTCCTCGTCCGCGAATTCCCCGACCGCAGGTAGAAGGCCCAAGCCACGTCTTTTGCCGCCGGGTAGGGCCTGCCTCGATATCGCCAAATGAGCCTGAACCTGGTCCGTGAAGGCATTTCTGGCTCCCTCTCCCCCTGGGAGAGGGTTGGGGTGAGGGGCGTGGCCGGATGAGTGATGTTCATCCGTAGCCCTCCTTCCGTCCGATCACCGATGCGACGTCCCTCACCCCCGGCCCCTCTCCCGGAGGGAGAGGGGAGACAGAAATGCCTCCGGTGCGAGTCGTTAGGCCCATTCAACGGTATCGGGGCAAGCCCTACCCTCCGAGGACGCCGGGGCCCATCCCGCTTCACCGCCCGAACAGCGCCCGCGAGACCTCGCGAGGGACCCGGATGGCCGTGATCCGGTTGACCTTCCAGACCCCGGGCGACTGCTCGCGGAACCCCAGCGACCACTCGGTCCCCAGCGAGCCCAGCGGGACCTCGGCCACCCCCTCGCGGAAGGTCCCGGTGGCCGTCACCTTGAACTCGGCCGACCCCCGCTTCGTCAGCGAGCCCGCCTCGGCGGTCAACTGGCCGACCCTCACGAAGTCGAAGTGGGTGCTCCGGAGCATCGTCAGCACGACGCCCAGCAGCGCCGAGCCGTCCGTCGAGTGTCCCCTCATCCCGATCGACACCCGCTCGTCCAGGTGCGACCTGATCCGGTCGACGTCCGACGCCTCGACCGCCCGGGCCAGGTCGTAGACCACCCCCTCGATCCGCTCGGCGTCCGTGACCCAGAGCTGGTCGACCGCGAAGATCAGGGCCGCCAGGGCCGCCAGCCCCCCCGCCCAGATCAGGAATTTCCCCTGCTGCGTCACCTTCACCGCCACCAGGAAGCCCAGCGCCACGATCCCCAGGGCGACGAGAACATACGAGGGATCTTCGATGAGGTAGTGCATCGGGGGGGGCCGCCATTTGTCGGAGGAGAGGTGCCGGCTCTTATTCTATCCGGCCGACCGCCGAGGAGAAGCCGCCTCGGGGTTTTCCCGGGGTCGATCGGCTCGTCAAGCTGGGTCGATCCCTGCCGGCCGAAAAAGCTCCCCGGCTTGAAGGACCGATCGACCCCGGGGTGCCCCTCTCGAATTTGAATTTGGACACGACCGGGAGCGGAGACTCTCGTTCCCACGGTCCCCCGTGGGAATGCCGTCTTCGACGCTCCGCGTCGTCTTCGGGCCGGGCCACGCTCGTCGGCGGAGGACGCGGAGCGTCCGGGACGGCATTCCCACGCGGAGCGCTATGCCTGACCCACGAGTCTTCTCAGCCCCGGAGGGGCGACCGTCCTTAG
>JAJYDH010000439.1 GCA_021777685.1 Planctomycetota bacterium
CCCTTCCGAGCCCGGATCAATGACCAGTCTCCCGCCGGATTCATTCGAGGTCGTCATCGCCGGGGCGGGGCTGGCCGGGGCCTCGCTGGCGCTCGGGCTGGCGCGTCGAGGCGCGAAGGTCGCGCTGCTGGACGCGGCGGCGTTCCCCCGGGACAAGGTCTGCGGCGAGTTCCTCAGCCCCGAGTCCTGGGGCGTGCTCGACCGGATGGGGCTGGCCGACGCGGTGAGGCGATCGGGCTACCACGCGATCCGCCGGGTCAGGATCTCGACGCCGAAGGGTCGCGAGGTGATCGCCGAGGTCGTCGGCCCCGACGGCCTGCCGGGGATCGGGCTGAGCCGATCGTTCCTCGACGACCTGATTGTTCGCCGGGCCAGAGCGGCCGGGGTCGAGGTCTTCGAGCGCTGCCGGGTCGTCGGGCCGATCGTCGAAGGAGGGCGGGTCGTCGGCGTCTCGGCCCATTCGCCAGACTTCTCCGAGATCCGGGCGAAGGTCACGGTCGCCGCAGACGGCCGGACGTCGACGCTGGTGAAGCTGGCCGGCAAGACGCGAGCCGCGAGCCTGGTCCGCCCCCGCTATTTCGGCCTCAAGCGGCACCTGACCGTCGCCGACCCCGGGGCCGACGAGGCGGAGGGGACGGTCGGCCTGCACGTCGTCCGGGGCGGTTACGGGGGGACCTGCCGGATCGATGGGGCCTCGATCACCAACCTGTGCTCCATGATGCCCGTCGGGGAGGTCAAGGCCCGGCGGGGGGATCTCGACCGCGTGGCCCGGGAATGCCTCGGCGAGAACCCGGCGCTGGCGAGGCTCCTGGACGCGAGCCGGCCGGCGGGCGAGTGGAAGACGGTCGCGGACGTCGCGGTCAAGGTCTCGGCCCCGACCCGGCCGGGCATCCTGTTCGCCGGCGATTGCCAGGGGACGGTCGACCCGCTCGGCGGCCAGGGAATGACGATGGCCCTGCTGGGGGCCGAGATGCTCGTCCCGTTCGTGGAGCGTGGATTGGCCTCGACCGAGGGGATCGCCGGCCCGATCCAGGCGGCGTGCCTCGACGAGTGGCATCGTAGGTTCGCCCGTCGAATCCTGCTCTGCCGGGCGTTCCATCACTTCCTGGTGAACCCGGCGTTCGTGGACCTCTCCGCAACGCTCGGCCCCGCCGCCTCGCGGTTCCTGGCGGCGTGCTATCGCCAGACCCGCGAGCGGAAGCCGGGCTGGCTCTGACTCGAATCAAGTTTTCCTCCCGATCTTGGACATCGCCGAGGCCGCCGCAACTCGTTCCCACGCTCCGCGTGGGAACGAGAGTATCTCCACGCGGTCGGGAGCGAGCTTCCGATCGAATCCGCCCGAATCCCGCGAGCCCGTTGCGACCACCCTCCCGCGCGAACTATCCTATTTTCACGGACGACGTCCGACGCGACCGGGAGAGGCCCGGCGTGCCCGGCCGCCGCCGCCGAGGACCACCGCGCCATGATGGGGACTTTAACGCTCGCCCTCGCCCTGCTCGCCGGGCCGAGGGCCGAAGAGGGCCAGGGCCGGCCGTTCCTCCACCCGCTCTTCACCGACCATGTCGTCCTCCAGCGCGATGCCCCCATCCCCGTCTGGGGCTGGGCCGAGCCGGGGCAGCGGGTCAAGGTCGCGCTCGCCGGCCAGTCGGTCGAGACGACCGTCGACCCGCAAGGCAAGTGGCTGGCGAAGCTCGGCCCCTATCCCGCGGGCGGCCCGCACGTCCTGTCCGTCACCGGCCCCAAGGAGGCTGAGGTCAAGGATATCCTCGTCGGCGACGTCTGGATCTGCTCGGGCCAGTCGAACATGGAATGGCCCGTCGCCTCTTCGGACCACGCCAAACGAGAGATCGAGTCGGCACAATATCCCCGAATCCGCCTGTTCACGGTGCCGAAGAAGGTCGCCCTGGAGCCGATGGAGACTGTTGAGGCATCCTGGGAGGTCTGCTCGCCCGAGACGGTGGGGCAGTTCTCGGCGGTCGGTTACTTCTTCGGCCGCGAGCTGCACCGGGAGCTGGGCGTCCCCATCGGCCTGATCGATTCGTCCTGGGGCGGCACGATCGCCGAGGCGTGGGTCAGCGCGGGGACGCTGGAGTCGATGGCGGACTTCAAGGACGCCATCGCCCAGGTCCGCGAGGAGAAGGCCGATGAGGGCAAGCCCCAGGTCAAGTACGAGGAGGCCCTGGCCGCCTGGTGGAAGAAGAACGACCCCGGCTCGTCCGACCAGCCGACCTGGGCCGACCCCAAGCTCGACGCCGGCGGCTGGAAGACCATGAACCTCCCGGGCATCTGGGAAGGGAAGGGCCTGAACGAGTTCGACGGCATCGTCTGGTTCCGCAAGGAGGTCGACCTGCCCGAAGGCTGGGACGGCAAGGAGCTGGAGCTGCACCTCGGGCCGGTCGACGACCGCGACACGACCTTCTTCAACGGCGTCGAGGTCGGCCACCGGGACAACTGGCTGGCCGGGCGAGATTACAAGGTCCCCGCCGGGGTGGCGAAGGCCGGCCGGAACGTGATCGCCGTCCGGGTGCTCGACACGGGCGGGAATGGCGGATTCGCCGGCGACGCGAAGTCCATGCGGGTCGTCGCCGCTGGGGTCGAGAACGCCGAGCCGATCTCGCTGGCCGGCGACTGGTCGTACCGGGACTCGGCGCCGATCGGCCGCCTCTCCTCGCCGCCGGAGCCGGCCGGCTCGACCCCCAACAAGGTGACGGTCCTGTACAACGGCATGATCGCCCCGCTCAGGCCGTTCCCGATCAAGGGGGCGATCTGGTATCAGGGCGAGTCGAACGCCGGCCGGGCCGCGCAGTACCGCCGGCTCCTGCCCACGCTCATCCGCGACTGGCGGGGCCAGTTCGAGGTCGGCGAGTTCCCCTTCTTCATCGTCCAGCTCGCCAACTTCATGCAGGTCAAGAAGGAGCCGGTCGACTCGGCCTGGGCGCAGCTCCGCGAGGCCCAGTTCCTGGCCACGAAGGCCCTGCCCAACGTCGGGATCGGCCTGGCGATCGACATCGGCGACGCCGAGGACATCCACCCGACCAACAAGCAGGACGTCGGCCGGAGGCTGGCCCTGAACGCCCTGGCGATCGCCCACGGCAAGGACGTCGAGTTCTCCGGGCCGGTCTACAAGGCCAAGGAGATCAGGGGCAACACCGTCCGGCTGACCTTCGACCACCTGGGCGGCGGCCTGGTCGCCAAGGGGGGCGACAAGCTCGAAGGCTTCGCGATCGCGGGCGAGGACGGCAAGTACGCCTGGGCCGACGCGACGATCGAGGGCGACACCATCGTCGTCTCCTCGCCCGACGTCGAGAAGCCGGCCAACGTCCGCTACGCCTGGGCCGACAACCCGGTCTGCAACCTCTACAACCAGGCGGGTTTGCCCGCCGTCCCGTTCCGGACCGACCCGCCGAAGGACTGATCGGACGACGAGATCAAGACCGTGTGGGGCGGCGTCAAGGCCGCCCCACATTCGACCCGATCAATGCATCTCGTGGGCCTCGGGCTTCACGCCCCTGGCCGCGCCGTTGAAGCCGAACTTGCGGGGCTTGTACTCGCCGACGATGGCGACGTTGCCGTCGGGGCGGATCTGGTCTTCGAGGCCGACGGCCCAGTAGACGGCATTGACGAGCATCCGGCGGGTGCCGGGGCTTTCGAGGTCGGTCGCGGCGCCCATCGTGGTCGTGAAGACCCGGGCGGCCTTGCCGGCCTCGCCGGTGTAGGTCTTCACCCAGGCGACGGGCATCATCGGGTCGTTCTTCTTCCCCTCGACCGGCTTGCCGGTCGAGGTCATGTCCTCGACCACCTGGCCCAGGACGAGCGGCTTGCTGTCGCCGGGGAGCGGGAGCCGGACGCCGTAGACGTCGGTCGGGCCCCAGACGTCGCCGTCCTTGATCCCCCGGAGGATCGGGTGGCCGGTCTCGCCGGGGGCGATGATCCCGCGCGTGCTCTCCTTGCCGTGGTTGCCGTGGTGGCTGATCCACGTCTCGCCCAGGACCTGGCGGCCGAAGCCCCCTTCAAAGCCCTTGACCTTGCTGTTGTGCGAGTATTTGGCGTACTTCTTGCCCCCCTTGATGTTGAACGCATGAGTCGCCGTCCGCATGCCGATGACCGGGCGGCCGGATTCGACGTAGTCGACGACCTCCTTCATCTGATCGTCGGGGAGGTCGCGGAACCGGGTGGCGATGATCATCAGGTCGGCCTTGCGGAGGGCTTCCAGCCCCGGGATGTTGTCCGATTGATTCGGGTCGATCGACCCTTCGTTGTCGATCGCGAATAGCACCGTGCAGGTGAATCCGTGGTGCTTCGCCAGGATCTTGGCCAGTTGCGGCAGCGCTTCCTCCGAGCGATATTCCTCGTCGCCGCTGATCAGGACGACGTGTTTCCCCTTCCCCGGGCCCTCGCCCCCCTTGTAGACGACCCACGGGTCGGCGGCGAGGGCGGTGGAGGCGACAAACATGACCAGGGCGGGCAGGAGCAAGGTTCGCGCGCGTCGATTCATGGAGAGGCTCCGAGGCTATCTTTCCGAGGTAGGGTGGGTGAGCGGGAGCGGAACCCGCCGGCCATTCGGGGCGGCCTGGCATGGTGGGTTTCGCTCCCGCTCACCCACCCTACAGATTTACCGATACGGATCAATGGCCGTGGGCATGCTGGCCCTGGAACAGCGGCGACTTGGCGTCACCCTTGGCCGCGATGTAGGCGAACAGGTCGAGGATTTCCTCCCGGGTCAGCTTGTCGAGCAGCCCCTTGGGCATGATCGATTGCGGGGCGATGGACCGCTCCTCGATGTCGGCTTTCTCGATCAGCACCGGGGCGGATCTCGCCAGGGGGTTCTCGATGACCTTGATCGACTTCGGGGTCTCCTCCAGGATCATCCCGGTGACGACCTTGCCCGACTTCGTGGCGATGACGTGGGTCTTGTACCTGTCGTCGACCTTCGCCGAGGGGTCCAGGAGGCTCCGGAGGATGTCGGCGCGGGTCATCTTCGGGTCGAGCTGGGCGAGGTCGGGGCCGACCTGTTCCCCCACCCCGTTCAGCCTGTGGCACGAGACGCAGCTCGCGACCTCGAAGATCTGCCTGCCGTTGGCGAAGGACCGGCCGTGGTCGAGCCCATCGACCGAGGAGGCGAGGTCGTCGAAGGTCCACTCCTTGCGCGGGCGGTTGTTCTTCAGGAGATCGTCGAGGATCGGCAGGGGGTGGGCGGCCAGGTACCCGGTCGGGTCGGCGAGGTAGGCGGCGATGTCCTCCACGACGTAGAACGCCCCGTACATCCGCCTCCAGTGGCCGGGATAGGTGCAAACATACGGATAGACGCCCGGCTTGCTCGGCGCCGTGAAGCTGATCT
>JAJYDH010000019.1 GCA_021777685.1 Planctomycetota bacterium
GGATGGGGGGGTTTGGGGGGCGGGGTCGGTGGTGGTGCCGGGTCGGCGGGCGGGGTCGGCTTCACGGGCCGGGCGGCGGTCCGGATGAGCAGGCGGTTGCGGGCCGGCCCCCGGAGGACTTCGATGGCGACCTCGGCGCCGGCGGGCGTCCGGTCGAGGCGGTCGGTCAGGTCGTCGGTGGTCCGGATCGGCCGGCCTTCGATGCGGACGATCCGGTCGTTGCCGGCCAGGCCCGCCCGCTCGGCCGGCGAGCCGGGGTTGACCTCGGCGACCTCGGCCCCGGGCTCGTCGCCGTCGGGGGCGAGCTTGATGCCGAGGTAGGCGCGGTCGACCTTGCCGCGCTCCTGGAGCTGGCCGGCGACCCACATCGCGTCGGGGGCGGGGATGGCGAAGCCCAGGTCGTCGTCGTCCCTGGCCCCGGTCGTGACGACGCCCCCGCGGACCATCCCGAGCCAGCCGCCTTCGAGGTCGGCCAGCAGGGCGCCGCTGTCGCCGGGGTGGAGCGGCGTCTGGAGCTGGATCAGGCCGCCGAGCGGCCGGGGGCCGATCTCCAGGCGGCGGGCCAGGCCGGCGACGTGCCCCCGGCTCACCGAATGGCCCAGGCCGTAGGGGTTGCCGATCACGAAGACCGCCGCCCCCAGGACGGCCGCCCGGGCCGCCGGGCGGATCGGCCGCAGGTCGTCGGCGTCGACCTTCAGGAGCGTCAGCCCGGTCTCGGGGTCGGCCGCCACCCAACGGGCCGAGTGCCGATGCCCCGCCGAGTCCCGCGCCCGGATCGACTCGCGATCGCGCTTCTCGGTCGGGTCGACCCGGACCGAGAGGACGTCCCCCTCGTCGCTGATGACGACGCCGGTGGCGACCCTCCGGCCGCCCGCCGCGTCGCCCGAGCCATACTCCAGCGCGACGGTCGAGGCCCGGGCCCGCTCGATCGCCCCGGAGAGCTTGCGCTCCTGCTCGGCCAAGGTCGGCGAGGCGGCGGCGGCCGGGGGCCGCTCGGCCCGGGGGCGGGGCCACCAGGCCACGATCGCCAGCGCCAGCGCGATCGGCAGGAGGTGGAGCAGCCCCCGGGCCAGGGTGCGCCCTCGGGGGGCGTACAGGTCCCGGATTGGGGTGACGACAGAAGCCACGAGGGGGCCACCGAGGGGATAAAGAAGGGACGGGCGATCGGCACGTCCGAGGGTGGAGCAGAAGGGCGATCCGGCGATCGCTCGGGCGGGTCGGGTCGGACGTCGAAGGGGGGATGCCGAGGCCCGATTCCGGATCGGAGTCGATCAGTACGAGTGTTGCGGGTCGCGACTGCCGGGGCCCATCGGCGTCCCGTGGTCGAGGTCGTAGTCGAGCCGGAGGACCTGCGGAGGGTCGAAGGCGCCGGCGCCGACCCTGGACGGGCCGCCGGACGCCCGGGCGAGGCGATCGGACGGGTCGCCCGAGGGCGAGATCGCCAGGACCTCGGGGGCCTCCTCCGGGGCGACGTCGACCGAGACGGCGGGGGCGGGCGACTCCGCCCGACGGGCGGACGGCAGGGCCAGCGCGGCGACGATGACGGCGCCCAGCCCCAGGGCCATCCCGAAGGCCGGCCAGGGGCGGGCCGGGGGCAGCTCCCACCAGGCCGGCCGGGGGGCCGCGTGCCTGGACTGGCGGATCTGCAGCGCCAGCGAGGGCCAGAGGCTCGGCGAGGCGTCCGGTGCGGGCGCCTCCCCGGCGAAGGCCCGGAGCGCGTCCAGCGCGGAGGCCGAGGAGGCCCGGCGATCGCGACAGCCGGGGCATCCGATCAGGTGCCGCTCGACCCGCCTCCTCTCCTCGACGCCCAGCTCGCCGCCGGCCAGCAGCGGCAGGCGGTGGCGGACCCAGCGGCAGCGATGATCAATCCCCATGTTCGGCCTCCCGTCGCGTCAGATCCTGGCGGCGCTCCCAATGTTCGCGGAACAGGTCGCGCGCCTTGGCCAGCCTCCACCTCACCGTGGCCTCGCGGCGGCCGACGATGGCCGCCACCTCCGCCGAAGAGAACCCTTCCAGGTCCCGGAGCACCAGGATCGTCCGGTAGGCGATCGGGATCTTCTCCAGGATGAATTGCACCTCCTGAACCAGCTCCGCGCGGACCCTCGGGTCGGGGTCGGGCAGCTCGAACGCCTTGCGGCCGTCGCCGGCCTGGCGGTCGATCGAGGCGGGCGGGGGCGGCTCGTGGCGGCGGAGGACGTCCAGGGTCAGGTTGACCCCGATCCGGAACAGCCAGGGCCCGAACCGCCGGGAGGTATCGAACCGGTCGAGCCGGTTGTACACTTTCCAGAACGTCTCCTGCGCCAGGTCGCGGGCGAGTTCTTCGTCGCGGACCAGTCGGAACAGGACACGGATCAGGGCCCGCTCGTAGCGGGCGACAAGGGCGGCGAAGGCACGATCGTCCCCGTCGCGGGCGTGCTCGACCAGTCGGGCGTCGCCCGCCTCCTCGACCCGTGCCGGGAGGGGGGCGGGCCCGGCCGTCGCGGGGACGGTCGGGGGGCTCTCGAGGGCCGATCGAGTTGGATCTGTCGCCATGCCGGTCGCCTTGCTCATCGCGTGTCCTCCTGCCGCACCTTATGATACGCCGGATCTCCGCGGGATGTTGGGACTTTTTCCCTCGCGATGACGCTTGATGTTAATTTGGGGGAAGAGGCTGGCGCCTCCGATCCTCGCCCTCCCTCGACGATCCATGACCAGCCCAACAAGCCCGATCTTCCCCTGTCCGAACGAGTTGCGTCCCGACGCCCTGGGCCTGCTCTATCGCCGGGTCCCGGAGGAGTTCCGCCGTCAGTTGATCGCGGACTCCCTGGCGGAGGCGGAGGCGGGCCGGGTCGACCTGTCGGGGCTCTGGGTGGCCCGGCGACGGGGGAAGATGGCGGGGGTCCTGTTGACCCAGCCTCTGGCCGGCCGGGCGGCGGCGGTCTGGGCGCCGGAGGTCGAGCTATCCTGGGGCCGGGGGGCCCTGGCCTCGGGCCTGATCCGCAACGCCCTGGAGGACTTGCGGGCGCGGGGGTTCCGGATCGCGCAGGCGCTGGTCGACGCCTCGGCCCCGAGGACCGCGGCGGTCGACCTGTCCCGGGGCGGGATGCCCCGGATCACGGCGCTGACCTACATGCACCGCGACACGGCCCGGCCGATGGGCCGGACCTTCCCCCGCGACCGGCCCTCGTTCGACTGGCGGCCGTTCGGCCCCGAGACCGAGGCCGAATTCCACGCCGTGCTCCAGCGGACCTACCTCTCGAGCCTGGACATGCCCGAGTTGGAGGGCATCCGGTCGCTCGACGACGTGATGGCCAGCCACCGGGCGGCCGGCCGCTTCGACCCGTCCCGATGGCGGGTCGGCACCCTTCCCGGCGAGCCGGAGGCGGCGGCGGTCCTGCTCCTCTCGGAGGTGCCCGACCGCCCGGCCTGGGAGGTCACCTACCTGGGCCTGACCCCGCCGGCCCGGGGCCGTGGGCTGGGGCGGGCCGTCCTGGCCTTCGCCCTGGACCTGGCCCGCGCGCACGTCCCTCGGCTCGAACTCGCCGTCGACGACCGGAACCACCCGGCCCGCCATCTGTACGACGGCGCCGGATTCCTCCCCTTCGACCGCCGGCTCGTCCACCTCGCCGTCCTGAATCGCGACCCGACGGCCCCGGCCGGGCCGGTCAACGGGGCGTCGACGTGACCCCCGGGATCACCCCGTCGCCGAGGAGGCCGAGCTTCTCGGGCGGGACTCGCCTGACCATGAACTGGATCGCCGCGGCGTATCGCCGCGCCGCCTCGCGTCGTTCGGCGTCCTCGAATCGGAGCCCGCACGAGCCGAGGTACATGACCTGGGAGTAATAGCAGACATAGGCCCACTTCAGCGGGTCCATGCCAAAATGCGCGGCGCACTCGGCGGGATCGAGCGCCGGGGCCGGCCTGTCGGGGGGCCAGCCGAACGCCCCTCGGGCCTTCAACCGGGCGAGGATCTCGCCGGCCAGGGCGACGTGGCCGATCAGGGTGGGGTGCTGGGCGTCGTGGAGGACCCGGCCGTCGAGGATGCCGTGCCTCGTGGCCTTCCGGAGCACGGCCGGCCCGTCGATCAGGATGCAGTCGCCCCGGGTCGAGGCGGCCCGGTAGCCGTCCTCGAGGTCGGTCGTGCAGCGGATCGGCAGGCCGTCGAGGTCGCGGGCGAGGATGTAGTGCCGGTTCGCCTCGTCGAAGGCGCCGGAGCGCTCCAGGAGCCGGGCCAGGCGGAAGTGGGCCTCGGCGAACCCGGGATGCCGGGCCAGGATCGACCGATACGACTCGCGGGCCCGGCCGGCGTCGGCCTCCTCGGCGGCCCGGATCGCGCGGAACTCCCGCTCGAACGACTCGCGATCGGCCCGGGGGGTCGAGGGGTCGAGCACCGAGCGGTTGGGCTCGAAGCCGCCGTCGTTGCCGGGCGGGATGATCAGGATCGGCAGGATGCCCGACCGCACGCAGCCGACGACCAGCGCCTCCAGCCGGGCCCGGAAGTCGCGGCGGAGGCCGGCGAATTCCGCCGGGCCGCAGGCCGGGACGTCGACCAGTCGCCGCCGCTCGACGCGAGGCGGCCCGTCCTTGCCCTGAGAATCGATCCCTTCCAGGAGCATCCGGTCCAGGGGCGATACGCTCGCGACCCGGGCGGAGAGCCGGTCGAGCGGCGTCACCTCGTCGAGATAATGAGGCGTCGCCCGGCCCAGCGGGAACCGGCCGGAGACCTCGTTGTGCCCGGAGTAGACGATCACCGCGTCGGGCTTCCGGGGCAGGACCTCGAAGCGGGCGACCGCCCGCTCGAGCGTGGCCCCGGGCTCGGCCAGGACGTCGACCCGGACGTTCCGATCGGGGAAGACCGGGCGGAGCTGCCATTCGACGATCCGGCCGACGGAGAGCCATGCCGCGTAAGGCTCGCCCAGGGCGCTCGACTCGCCCAGGACGACCAGGTAGAGGTCGGCCGGCCGGGCGGATTTCGCCCAGGCATCCGGGACGATCCTCGGCCGGTCGACGACCCGGTGGGCTCGGGCCTGGTAGGCGAGGGCGGCCAGGTCGAGCCCGGCGAGCCCGATCAGGGTCGAGCCGAAGGCCAGCAGCCCCCGGGCCGATCCCGGCCTCGGGCACCCCGCCCGGCGGCCCCGGACGACCCTCGCGCCCAGCCCGACGGCCCCCGCCGCCGCGACGGGCCAGGCCAGGCCGTGCGCGATCCGGATCGACCGGAGGGCCCAGATGGCGGCCTCGCGGGCCACGGGCCTGGGGACCCAGGACGAGCCGAACCAGGTCGCCGCGACGATTGAGACGGCCAGGCCCGCCAGGAAGACTGGCCGACGACGCCCCCTCGGCCGTTCGACCGCCATATCACGCCCCTCAGCACGCGACGATCGGGAGATTCCGGGACCCGAAGAGGATCGATCCGCCCCGATGCGGGCGCGATTCGATCGAGGGCCCGTCGAGGCATTCTTACCACGGGCGTCGGGGATACGCCATGATTTCGAAGACGTGCCGGCCGGGAATGGACGGGAGGAGGGGCGATCGCGGGATCCGCGTGGGGCCGGCCTCGGACGGCCCTCGCCCTGGTCAGCGAAGGCCGGGGCGCGGGGCCGTCATTTGAGGGGAGCGGATTCGCTTCAGGGCCTGGGCTTGGAGAAGCGGCCGGTGGAGGCGTCGTGGCGGATGATGTCGCCTTCCTTGAGGTAGACGACGGCCTCGGCGATGTTGGTGGCGTGGTCGGCGACCCGTTCGAGGTTCCGGGCGGCGTTGATGAGTCGGAGCCAGGAGTCGAGGCGGTCGGGATCGTCGCGGATCGCCTGCTTCAGCTCCTGGACGACGGCGCTCCGGTGTCGGTCGACCTTGCGGTCGCCGGCGATGACGGCGCGGGCCAGGGCGACGTCTCCCTGGGTGAGGGCGTCGAGGCTCTCGCGGACCTGTTCCATCGCCTCGGCGGCCATCGCCTCCAGGCCCCGGGGGAGGGCCCGGCCCAGCGGCTCCTCGGCGATCTTGCGGGCCCGCTTGGCGATGTGCCGGGCCAGGTCGGCCATCCGTTCCAGGTCGCTGTTGATCCGGAGGATCGACGCCACCCGCCTGAGGTCCGAGGCCACCGGCTGGTGCAGCGCCAGGACCTTCAGGCAATCGCGCTCGATCTGGACCTCCCAGCGGTCGATGGCCTCCTCGTCGAACTTGACCTCGGCGGCCAGGTCGGCCCGGCCGTCGCAGAGGGCCCGGACGCTGGTGTTGAGCGTCGCCTCGACCACCGCGGCCTGCTTGAGGACCTGGTGCCAGAGGCCCTCCATGTCCCTCAGGAAGTGGCGGCCGAGCGTGACCCGCTCCGCCTGCCACTCCGCCCCCCAGGGTGCTCCCTCTTGTTGCTGCATCGGGCCTCCTCACAAGCTCGGCTACGGTGTGTTATCTCGCGCGCCCTCGGCTTTTCTACCTTCTTATGGCAGCATTTTCCGAACCAATCCATCCTAGCATCGGGCCCGCCGACCGATAAGGTCAACCGGCGTCGAAATGCCCGGATTCTCCGAATTTGAACGCGAATTTCACGATACCTTCGACGTCGACGGCCAAGGCCCCCGGGCGAGCCGGGGGCCTTGGGTCGAAGCGGTCGATCTGGAGCCCCTCGGGCGATCAATACTTGCTGCCCCGGCCGGCGGGTCCGACGCCGTAGGGGGTGATCATGATGGTGTCGGGCGGGATCCGGTCGCCCGGTCGGTAATAGCCCAGGTCGTACTCGGCCTCCCAGGGCGGGTCGAAGAAGACCTTGTAGGGGAGCGTGCCGACCTGGAAGCAGAACTTGCCCATCGACCAGAACGGCTGGAGGATCTGGTTCCGCTGGTTCGACTGCTTGGGGTCGTCGAGCGGGTAGGAGAAGAAGCGGCCCGCCGGCCCGAGGGCCTGCTCGACGCCCTGGCCGTAGCGTTCGAGGACGGGGTCCTGGAAGTAGAGGATCATGTGGCAGGTGCCGGCGGCGGCCCAGTACTTCCGGTTCGGGTTCCACTCGCGCTGGCCGAGCGGGACGAAGTCCTCGGGGACGGGGATTCGCCGGAGTGGCCGGGCCTCGGTCGGGCTGGGTGCCCGCTCGATCGCCAGCCGGGTCGATCCCTGCGAGGGGCTCGTGGGGGCGTTGGGGTCGGCCGGGTCGATCCCCGGCCCGCCGGGCTGGCGGTCCTGGTCGGTCCGCTGGGCGATCCGCTCCAGGTCGCGATGGAGACGGTCGTTGAGGATCGTGACGGGCACGTCGCCGGTCGGCAGGGCGGGCGTCGACCGGGCCATCGGCGCCGATTCGACCGACGCCGGGGGCGGGCCGGCCTCGGGAGCCGGGGGCGGCTCGGAGGCCAGGTTCGACAGCGCCGGGGCGACCGTCTCGGACCGCCCGGAGACGTCGGCCACGCGGGGCGGGACGACGGCCGTCGACGGCTCAGCCGGGAGCGGGGGCGGCGAGGGCTCGGGCGTCAGCGGGGCCGGGCCGGCCGGGATCGGGTCCGGCGACTGCGACGGAGCCGGAGTCGGCGCGGGCAGGTCGGGCAGCTCCAGGGGCGAGGACGCCGCGGGCGGGCTCGACGGCTCGGGCACGGGCACCGGGGCCGGCGTGGGCTCGGCCGGCGTCGTCAAGGTCAGCGGGGCCGGAGAGGGAGCGGGGCCGGCGGGCGGCAGCTCGACGGCCGAGGTCGCCTGGGCCGGCGAGGCCAGGGGGTCCGCCGTCGGGACGGTCGACGGACTGGCCGGCGCGGGCTCGGGGCTCGGAGGAGACTCCAGCCCGAGCGGTGGCAGGGACGGCTCCGGGGCCGGGAGGGACGTCGGGGCCGGCGAAGGCTCGGGGAGCGGCGACGGGGCCGGGGCCGGGGCCGGCGAAAGCTCGAGCGGGATCGGCGCCGGGGCCGGCTCGGGGAGCGGCGAGGGCCCGGTCGGGATCGGCGCCGGGGCCGGCTCGACCGGGATCGGCGCCGGGGCCGGCTCGATCGGGATCGGGGCGATCTCGGGTCCGGGCGCCGAGGAGGGGATAGGCGGCGGTTCCGGCAGCGGCGCCGGCTCGGCCGTCGAGGGCGGGGTCGAGGGACGGGCCCCGAAGATCGGCGCCGCGTCATCGGCCGGGGCCGGCCCGGTGATCGGCACGACGGCCATCGCCGGGGCGGCGGCAGGAGCCGGGGCCGGGGCGACGGCGGGCGTGGTCGGAGCAACCGGGGCCGGCGTCGTGATCTCGGCGCTGACGAGCTGGACAGGGTTGGTCGGGGCGGGGGCGGGGGCGGGCTCGGCCAGGGCGAAGGCTCCGGGCTGGACCACGCCTCGGGTCTTCCTGGAGGCGGCGGCCGGGGCCGGTCCCCGGCCATTGGAGGCGACGCGGGTCGCGTTGACGGCCTCGCGCATCCCTTGCTGGGCCCTGGCTATCCCCTTCTTGAGCGACTCGCGCTCGGGGTCGCTCAGCTCGGTCCGGCCGAGCTTGTCGGCCTGGGCCTGCCGGGCCTCGACGGCCCGGAAGAAGTTGAGCGCCCGGGCGTATTCCTGATAGGACAGGTAATCGATCCCGTTGCGGAGCAGGTAGCGCGTCGGCCGGCCCGCCATCGCCGGGTCGGCCGGGTCGGCCGCCGTCGACGACGAGGGGTCGGGCGCGGGCACCCGGGACGACTGCTGCGCCAGGGCGATCGAGGCCGAGAGGCCGATCGCCGCGAGCGACGAGCTCAAGGCCAAAATGGGGCGACGCAAGCCACGCCTCCTTGCTGGCTGAACCCCGGGACCTTCAAAAGCGAAGACCCGAGGGTATGCGTTTTCGTCCTCAACCACAGACAGTTCCAACGGACAGCGAGCGACCGGACCTTCCCTGGCGATCGCCGCGCCGTCTTCCGCAAGACGGGACGAGCCCCGCCCGATGAATGCTAGACCGCCCCCCGGCCGTTCTCGTTCTCCCCGGAGAAGCTCGAATAGTTGGGGGCTTCCTGGGTGATGACGATGTCGTGGGGGTGGCCCTCCTGGACCGAGGCCCCCGTAACCTGGATGAACCGGGCGTCGGTCCGGAGTTCCTCGATGGTCCGGGTCCCGCAATAGCCCATGCCGGCCCGGAGGCCGCCGACGAGCTGGAAGACGTACTCGGCGAGCGGCCCCTTGTAGGGGACGCGGCCCTCGACCCCCTCGGGGACGAGCTTCTGCGGCGTGTGGCCCTTGGCGTCCGACGACCTCGACCCCCCGTCCTGGCGATAGCGCTCGTGCGAGCCCTTGGCCATCGCGCCGAGCGAGCCCATCCCCCGGTAGCCCTTGAAGCTCCGCCCCCGGTAGATGATCGTGTCGCCCGGGCTCTCGGCCAGGCCGGCGAAGAGGCCGCCGATCATGACGCAGTGGGCCCCGGCGGCGAGGGCCTTGGTGATGTCGCCCGAGTAGCGGATGCCGCCGTCGGCGATGACCGGGACCCGCCCGGCGGCGGCCTTCGAGGCGTTGTAGACGGCGGTGACCTGCGGCACGCCGACGCCCGAGACCACCCGCGTCGTGCAGATCGAGCCCGGCCCGATCCCCACCTTCACGGCGTCGGCCCCCGCCTCGATCAGTGCCCGGGTCCCCTCGGCGGTCGCCACGTTGCCGGCCACCACCTCGATGGCGAAGTCCTTCTTGATCTTCCGGACGGTCTCGACCACGTTCTTGCTGTGGCCGTGCGCCGAGTCCACGATCAGGACGTCCACGTCGGCCTCGATCAGCGAATGGATGCGCTCGTAGTCGAGGACCCCCACCGCCGCGCCGACGCGGAGCCGGCCCCGGCCGTCCTTGCAGGCGTTCGGGTAGCGGTGGAGCTTGTCGATGTCCTTGATCGTGATCAGGCCCTTCAGTCGATATTCATCGTCAACCAGGAGAAGCTTCTCGACCTTATTTTTCGTCAGAATCCGATCGGCTTCTTCCAGGCTGGTGTCGGCCGGGGCGGTGACGAGGTTGTCCTTGGTCATGACCTCCTCGATCCGGAGGTCGTTCGACTCCAGGAACCGGAGGTCGCGCCGGGTGAGGATGCCCCGGAGCCGGCCGTTGACGGTGATCGGCACGCCCGAGATGTTGTGCCCGCCCATGATCTCGCGGGCCTGGCCGACGGTGGCGTGGGGCGGCAGGGTAATCGGGTCAACGATCACGCCGTTCTCGGACCGCTTGACCTTGTCGACCTCGCGGGACTGCTCCTCGATCGACATGTTCTTGTGGATCACGCCCAGCCCGCCCTCCTGGGCCAGGGCGATGGCCAGCTCCGCCTCGGTGACGGTGTCCATCGGGCTCGACAGGATCGGGATGTTCAGCGGGATCTTGGCGGTGAGCTGGGTCTTGGTGTCGACCTGCTTGGGGAGGAGCTCCGAGTAGCCGGGCTCCAGCAACACGTCGTCGAACGTGATCCCCTGATAGGCGATGCGATCCTGCACGGGAAAAGCCTCCGAGGCCCTCGACGACGTGGGGGAAAGATCCGTCTAACGCGTCGGGCCGATCCAAGGTGCCTTTCCCAGCCCATTAGACCGCCCGGGGCCCCATCGGGCAAGGCCAACCGGAGCGGGGGTGGTGTACGGATGGGCGAACGTGGGCCCGGCGCGACACTCGCGCGGGGATCGGCGGTTGAATCTCGGAGACCACCGCCCGGCGCCCGGGCCGTCGGGCCGTCGGCGGGCCGCGAGCGATCGCGCCCGCCCTCTCTCGGCGGCCCCGCTCGTCGTCGGGGGCGGGGAAACCCCGACGGAAGCAGCTCCCGCCATGAACGATCGTCCCCCGCTCGCCCGCCTGTCGTCCCTGGCCGCAGTCCTCGCCCTGACCGCCGCCCCGATCGCCCTCGCCGGGCCGTCGCGGGAGACGCCCAGGGCCGGCACCCCGCCCCCCTCCGCACCGCCCGGGGCCGGCTCCGGACCGTCGACTGGCCCCGAGGTCGGGACGTCGAGGAACCCGTTCCATCCCCACTCCTCGGCGATGATCCGCCAGTCCAACCGGCTCAAGGCCAGGGGCTACGTCGGCCACGTCATGAACGACGGCGAGATCGTGCTGGCCCTGGACTCGGCCAGGAGGCTCATGGCCCGGGTCGAGGGGGACTACCAGGCGCACCGGGCCAAGGCGATCCGCCGGGCGATCCAGGAGGTCGACGACGCCATCCGCCACATCCGCTCCACCTCGGCCAGGTCCGTCGCCCCCGCCGCGACCCCGGCCGGGGGCGGCAAGCGCGCCCCCGGGACCGACACCAGGACGACCACCAGCAACGGCCCCGCCGCCCCGAAGCCGACCCGGACCCCGGCCGAGTCCGACGCCTACCTCAAGGAGGCCCATCACGAGCTGGTGAAGCTCGAATCCCACATGATCGCCGACGGCAACGCCAGGCGCCTCGCCCCCGCCCGCGACCTGGTCCGGAAGGCGATCGAGGAGCTGATCGCCGCCGAGGAGATCCGCTGAGGCGGGCCCGGTGGCCCCTTCTCGGCCGCCTCGGGCTCGCCTAGACTGGGAATGTCGAGGCCGGGACGCGCGGCCCCGGCCCTCGGCCCCACCCCCTTTGAAACCCAGGTGTGCCGAAATGTCGACGCGAGGAGACGGCCCGACCGCCGGGTCCCCCGCCCGGCGCTGGAGGGTCGACGACCGGCCCGCGAGCCTCCCGGCCGAACTCCCGCCGCTCCCGCCCGCCCGAGCGTCGGGCCGTCGGGCCGTCCTGGCGATCGTGGCCGCCTTCCTGGCGCTCTGGCTGGGCCTCTCGCTGAGCTTCCGGGCGTGGAAGGCCCGCTACCGGGCCCGCGCCGATTTCGGCGCCTCGCGGGTGGCGCCGGCGGTCGACCCCCTGGCCTCGGAGGCCCCGCCGGGGATCGCGCCGGCCGACTGGCGAGGGGCCGTCGCCGACACCCATGCCATGCTCCTGGCCCTGACCGCCGCCGGGGTCCTCGACGAGCGGGCGATGGACGACCTCCGCCGAGACCTGACCGACCGGGTCGCGCGGTCCCGCCCCGAGACCGCCGTCCGGACCCTCGCCGGGATCTGGGACGACCTCGAACGCCGGGCCGGACCCATCATCGCACCCGACCGGTCTTCGCCCCCGGCCGGCTCCCGGCACGCCGCCAGGCACCCCCGCCCGCCCCGGCCGAAGATCCTCGGTCCCTCCCCGGCGCGTCGTTAGCCCATCGACCGGCCCGGCCGCTCGTGCTCGATCCACGCCCGGGCCTTCTCGCGGTGCTCGTCGGTCACGAAGGCCGAGGCCGAGGCATACGCGGCCGCGAGGAGGCCCGCGTCGTCGGTCAGGCCGACGAACGGGAGGAGGTCGGGGATCGCGTCGAGCGGCAGGACGAAATAGGCCAGCGCCGCCGCGACGATCCCCTTGACCCACGCCGGCGTGGCGGGGTCGAGCAGGCAGAAATACAAAGCCACCGTCTCGCGGGCCATCGGGATCTTCTTGAGGTGGTGCTTGGCCTTGGCCAGGAACCCGGCGCGGGCCTTCGCCTCGGCCTCCGACGGGTCATGGCCGACGTATTTGCCGGGATCGATCCCCACCTTCGACCACCAGGACGTCCCCACCGTCTTCGTCTTCATCGTGCCCGCCCCGGCCCCCTTCGGTCCGAAATCATACGCTCCTGGAGTCCTTCGCCGCCCGGCGCGAGATCTTGGATGGGAGCCGGTTGACGGCGACGGATCTTGCCGGGAGGATATCCCGATCCCCCAGGACGAATCCCTTCGGAGGTAAGCCTCCCCCCCCCGAGGTGTCCCATGCCGATCTCATTCGAGTGCGACAACTGCGGCAAGTCGTTCACGGCGCCCGACAAGCTCGCCGGCAGGACGGGCCAGTGCAAGCAGTGCGGCCACGCGATGACCATCCCGTCGGCGTCGTCGGACCCGGACGGGTACGACATCGAGCTGGAGCCCGACGACGAGGAGCTGGCCCCGATCCCGCCCCGGGCGTCGGCCTCAAAGCCGGCCGAGGCGGCGCCGGCCCGTCGGCCGCTGTTCGAGAAGGCGCCGAAGGCGGCCTCCTCGGGCCCGGGCAAGAACAAGAAGATGTTCGGCGGCGTGGCCTGGGCCGCGATCGTGATCGTGGGCCTCATCTTCCGGGTGTACAACCGATGGGATCGGGCCCAGGCGAGAAATGGCCAGGACGCGCAGGCGTCCGCCCAGCCCTTCGGCCCGTCGCCGGCCGTCGCGAGGACCGGGCCGATCCCCCTGCCGCCGTTCCCCGACCCTGGGCCGCCCCGGGAGATCGAGCCGGGCGTCTCGTTCCGCGAGGTCGACCTCGGCCCCGACCGCCCGGGCATCCGGCCGGGATGGTCGGGGAAGATCTGGATCTACACGCCCTCGGGCGACCACGCGCCGAGGTCGCTCCCCTGCGTCCTGATCACGGGCGCCGGCAGCAACCTGATCACCGGGATGAAGCTCGGCGACGGCGACCGGCCCGAGCACCTGCCTTATGTCCGGGCGGGGTTCGCGGTGGTCGCCTTCGAGCTGGACGGGATGCCCGCCGACCTGCGGACCGCCTCCAACCAGGAGATGAACCGGTGCATGAGGCGGTTCCTCGACGCGAGGGCCGGGCTGGTCAACGGTCAGATCGCGCTGGAGTACGCCCTGGCGAAGGTGCCCGAGGTCGACCCCGCGCGGCTGACGGCGGCCGGGCACAGCTCGGCGGCCACGTTCGCCCTCCTGTTCGCCGAGAACGAGCCGAGGCTCCGGTCGTGCATCGCCTTCGCGCCGGTCGCCGACATCGCGGCCAACTTCCAGCGGGAGTACGGCGCGGCGATGGTCGCCAGCCTGAGGATCGCCGGCGGCGGCGACTTCCTCGGCCGCTACTCGCCCAGGACCGACGAGGCGAAGCTCGACCGCCCGGTCTTCCTCTTCTACGCGAAGGACGACCAGAACGCGCCCGAGCTGGACGCCTTCGAGGCCCGGATGAGGTCGGCGGGCCGGCCGATCACGGTCGCGACCGTTCCCAGTGGCGGCCATTATGACCCTATGATCCGGCAGGGCATCCCCGCCGCCATCGGGTGGCTCCAGGGGCGGGAGACGGGCGGGCAATAGTCGAGAATGAGCCTCGCAACGCGAGGTCTTCTCTGCCTCCCTCTCCCCCTGGGAGAGGGCCGGGGTGAGGGGCGTCGCCGGTCGAGCGATCGACGGACGAGCCCTGTATTTCGGGCAGGTTGGCGATGCGACGCCCCTCACCCCCGGCCCCTCTCCCAGAGGGAGAGGGGAGAAAGAAAGTCCGGAGAGAGCGGGGAAATCCGCCTCAGACGCCCTTGCGGCCGCCGAGGGCGGCGATGGCGTCGCCGGTCCGCTTGAGGAGGTCGTCGACCTGTTCGGGCGACTCGAACCCGATGATGAAGGCGTCGACGGTGCCCAGTCCGAGGACATAACGGAGCGAGGCGTCGCGGCGCTCGGGCTCCTTGAAGGCCCCTTCGGCGAGGATCTTCATGCCGATGACGCCCTTGCCGGCGTCGTGCATCTCCTGGAGCTGCGAGGCGACCTCGTCGGGCTTCTTGTCGTCCATGATCATCCCCTCGGGGTTGATCCGGGCGAGGTCGACCTCGACGAACGGCTCCTTGGCGGACGTCCTCAGCGGGTCCATCCCGTGGCAGCTCGTGCCGTGGGCGCGGATGATCCCCTCGGCCTTGGCCTGGCGGAGGTAGTCCATCGACCCGGTGTGGTCGTGCTGCCACCCCTTCTTGGTCATGCAGTGCAGCAGCACGATGTCGATCATGTCGACGCCCAGCTCCATCCGGTACCGCTCCAGGTGGCTCTTGGCGCTGGCGAAGTCGGTGGCGTGGGACTTGGTCTGGATGACGTAGCTCTCGCGGGGGACGCCCTTGAGCGCCTCGCGGAGGTAGACGTGCGAGCCGTACTGGTCGGCGACGTCGAACAGGGTGACGCCCCGGTCGATGGCGTGGCGGACGACCCTGGTGAACCCCTTCACGCCGAGCTTGGTCTGGTTGCTCGCCTGGCCCGAGCCGTGCGAGCCGGTCCCCATGCCGACCAGCGAGACCTGGATGCCGGTCTTGCCCAGCGTGACCTTGTCGGTCGGGGACTTCGGCAGGGCGTTCCGGGGCGCGGCCAGCGCCGAGGCCGGCAAGGCGGCGAGGGCCGCGGTCGCGGCGGTCGCCTGGAGGAAGTCGCGGCGGTTCACGGGCGGCGTCATGAGCTTCGGCCTCCGGATTCGGGGGAGAGATGGCTTGGCGGTTCGGGGACCGCCGATCGGCCATTCTACCGCCCCCGGGGCCGGAGGTGTAGTCGCGGATTCTCGGGACCCCGGGCTCGCCGGGCCGCCGACATCATCCTCGACGGTCAGCGACCGGCCAGGCCGGCCCGCTTCTTCCTCGCCAGGACGAAGATCGTGTGCGACCTCCGCCAGGGGGCGAGGGCCGCCGAGATCAGCTTGAGGACGGGGAAGGTCAGCACGGTCAGCGGGTCGATCAGCCGGCCGAAGAGCTTGTGCTGGATCTGGGTCACGACGATCGAGCCGAGCGAGCCGAACCGCAGCCGGTCGATCGGCTCGAAGCCGGATTCGTCCAGGACGGCCTCGAGTTGCTCCATCGTGTACCCGTTGCGGACGTGCCAGCCGTCCTCGACCCGGGTCACGCGGATCCGGTCGGCGTTGGCCTGCCAGTCGCGGTCGGGGGTGGTCACGTAGACGAACCCGTCCTCGTCGAGCAGCCCGTGGATCTGCCGGAACGTGGCCCGGGCGTCCATGATGTGCTCGATGACGTCGAGCAGGAGCACCTGGTCGAACTGGCCCCGGTGCGCCGGCTCGTCGGCCAACTCGTCGAGCCGGGCCGATCGGAACTCCATCCGGTCTTCCGAGATGCCCAGGTAGTCGCGCATCTCCTCGCAGTTCCGGCGCTCCCAGTCGTGGATGGTGATCCCCAGGCAGTGGGAGTGCCGGATCACCGCCTCGTGGGCGAAGTAGGCGTTGCCGCAGCCGCAATCGAGCGTCCGGACCGGCGTCTCGGGGGTCCCGGTCAGGAAATGGCGGACGACCCGGGACTTGTCCCGGCTGACCCAGTTGCTTCCGGGCCACATCAGCCGCTTGAGCCAGAGCCGGGCACGGGCCTTCAGGGAGTGCGAGGTGGGGTGGATCGCCTGGAGCATCTCTGTCGAACCCTCCTGGTCGCTCAATGGCCCGTCGGCCTTCGGCAGGACGGAGGGGCCGGGTGTCATCCGTAGCCGGAGACGATAGTCCGGCCGCCGATCGACGGCAACCCCAAAATCCGTCCCCTTCTCGGCCGGACGGTGGCCGTCTAAACTGGGGTCCGGGGCCGGCCGGCGGGCGACCCCGGCCCCAGATCAGGGCCCTCGCGTCCCCGGTCGGCGTCGACCCGGATGCTCGACATCGATCCGGCGGCGAAGGGCGGCGCGACGTCGATCATGAGACCCCCAGCCCCGCCCGTCGGCTGGGATTCCCGGACAGGGGTGCCACATTGTTCACCGGACTGGTCGAGGCCCTGGGACGGGTCGAACGGGCGGATGAAGAGGGCTCGGGCCGGCGGTTCCGCCTGGCCTGGCCGGGGCTCTCGGATCGCCTGACCCTGGGCGAGAGCATCGCCGTCAACGGCTGCTGCCTGACGGTCGTGTCGACCGAGGGGGCGACGTTCGACGTCCAGGCCGGGCCGGAGACCCTGCTCCGGACGAACCTCGGCTCGAAGCGGGCCGGCGACGTCGTGAACCTGGAGCGCTCGCTCCGCGTGGGCGACCGCCTGGGCGGCCACTTCGTCCAGGGCCACGTCGACACCACCGCCACCCTCATCGAGCGCCGGCCCGACGGCGAGTGGGACTTCCTCGCCTTCGCCCTCGATCCCGCCTGGACCCCCTTGATGGTCCCCAAGGGGTCGATCGCCGTCGACGGCGTGAGCCTGACCCTGGTCGACGTCGCGCCCGACCGCTTCTCCGTCATGCTCATCCCCCACACCCTGGCCTCGACCACCCTGGGGACGCTCAGGCCGGGCGACCGGGTCAACATCGAGACGGACATGCTGGCCAGGCACGTCCAGAAGCTCATGGAGGCCCGGGGATGACGGCCCTCCTCCTGCTGTGGCTCGTCGGCCTGCTCGGCCCCGAGCCCGAAAGCCTGCTGGTGGGCGAGCGCGAGAGCGAGAAGGCCCCGCACGGCCTCGGGAACGTCTACGCGCCGGACGTCCTCCTCGAAGACGGCCTCTACCGGATGTGGTATGGAGGCCAGGGGAGGGACGGGCACGACCGGATCCATTACGCCGAGTCGAAGGACGGCCGGGCCTGGGAGCGTCGAGGGGTCGCGATCGACGTCGAGGGCGAGAATCACGTCAACGACCCCTCGGTGGTCAAGGTCGACGGCACCTATTACCTCTATTACACGAGGGCCGTCGGCGGCGTGGTGGACGAGATCGCCCTGGCGACCTCGCCCGACGGCCTCCGCTGGGAGAAGCGGGGCGTCGTGCTCGGGCCGGGTAAGCCCGGCGAGTGGGACTCGCTGCTGGTCGGCCGGCCTTCGGTCCTCCACGAAGGCGGACAGTTCCGGATCTGGTACGACGGCAGGAAGGATCTTCCACCCGGGCCGCTCGCCCAGGGAGTCCCGACCTCGCGTGACTCACACCGGGCCGTCGGACTGGCCACATCGAAGGACGGCCTGAACTGGACCAAACACGCCGGCAACCCCGTCTTCGAGGAGGATGCCGGAGGGGTCGACGTGGAAAGATCGGGCGACGGCTACCTGATGGTCTACGAGTCGGGCGAGGGGACGAGGGCGGCGAACAGCCGGGACGGGATCGCCTGGCGGGCCCCGCGCCTGGCCGTCCCCCGATCGGGCGGCAAGCTCGACGCCGCCGGCCACGTCACCCCCGCGCTCCTGGCCGGCTCCGGATGGCTCTACTTCGGCGCCGCCCCGGCATCGACCTGGAATCAGAACACCATCGCCCGGGTTAAACTGCCGCCCGGCCCGGGCGGCGACCGAGACCGCTGACCGCTCGAATATCCGAGGCCCTCATGCCCGCCCCGCGTCAGACGCAGTCGTACCTCCGAAGCCTCTTCGCCCAGCGGGGGATCGCGCCCCGGCATCGGTTCGGGCAGAACTTCCTGATCGACCTGAACATCCATGACCTGATCGTCAAGACGGCGCAAGTCGGGCCGGGGGACGTGGTTTTGGAGATCGGGCCGGGAGCGGGGGCCCTGACCAGCCTGATGGCCTCGACGGGCGCGACGGTGGTCGCCGTCGACATCGACCGGTCGATGGCCGAACTGACCCGCGAGGCGACGGCCGGCCTGCCCAACGTCCGGGTCCTCAACGTCGACGCCCTGGCGGGCAAGAACCGGCTCAACCCCGAGGTCCTCGACAACGTCCGCTCGGGCCTGGCCGTCGCCCCCGATCGCCGGCTCAAGCTGGTCGCCAACCTCCCTTATAATGTGGCGACGCCGATCATCGGCAACCTCCTGGTCCACCCCGAGCTTCGCCCCGAGCGGGTCGTGGCCACGATCCAGCTCGAGCTCGCCCAGCGGATGATGGCCGAGCCCGATTCCGACGACTACGGCGCCCTTTCGGTCCTGATCCGGGCCCTGACCGACTTCACGCTGGTCCGGACCCTGCCGCCGAGCGTCTTCTGGCCCCGGCCCAAGGTCGACTCGGCCGTGATCGCCCTGGTCCCCAACGAGGCCAAACGCGCGCTGATCGGCGACCTCGCGTGGTTCCACTCGGTCGTCCGCCGGATCTTCCTCCACCGCCGGAAGAACCTCCGGCGCGTCCTTTACAGCCTCTGGCGCGACCGCTGGGTCGACAAGGGCGAGGTCGACGCCCTGCTCGACGGCCTCGGCCTGACCGGCCAGGTCCGCGCCGAGGCGATGAATGTCGAGGAGCATATCGCGCTGGCCGTCGCCCTCCGGGGACGGCTCGGGCCGGGAGCCGAGGCCGAGGAAGACGAGGCCGCCGAGGAGGAAGAATCCGCCGAGATCCCCGAACCGGACTAAAAATCCAACACTCGGAGTCGAATTCGCGTATGGTGTGATTGGTCCGCGTGATAAATTCGCGACCCCCGGCGGGCTCGCGGTGCTGGGGACGTCCGTGGGGACGTCCCCGTTCGAGAAAGCCCTCGGCGCGGGATCTCCACCCCGTCGCCGGCCGCGCCCGCCGCCGGAAGCGATCGATCTTCTCCGAGGAAAACACCATGAAGTTCCGCCTGGGCTCCTGGGCCGTCGCCAGCTCGCTCCTGTCGGTGGCCCTGATCGGCTGCGAGCCGCCGGTCGACGAGAAGAAGCCGGACACCCCGACCACCCCGACCCCCGCCCCGGCCCCGGCCGACACCAAGCCGGCCGAAGTCACGCCGACCCCGACCCCGACCCCCGCCCCGGCCCCGGCCGACACCAAGCCGGCCGAGACCCCGAAGCCGGCCGACGCCACCCCGGCCGTCGAGCCCCCCAAGGACGCCGCCAAGCCGGCCGACGCGGCCCCGGCCCCCAAGGACGAGAGCAAGAAGGAAGAGGCGCCCAAGTAAGCCGGGCCCTCCCCGAAGATCACCCGGCCGGCCTCCCCCGAACGGGGAGGCCGGCCGTCGTCGCATTCGCCCGCGATACTTTTTCGGATTCTTGAGGTTAATTGGATGGTCGCAGTCTAAGATCAAGATAGGACGGGTGGGATCGGCGAATCTCATCGTCTTGCGAAAAGTCAAGATGATGGATGTTGTCGGAAGTTCCGATGGACGTTAGCATGATGGATGGAGTCAATGAGTCGTCCCATCTCCGCGGGGTCTCCGGCGGGCGAGGCGGTCGGATCGACCCGCGCCGGGGGCGTTGACCGTCGAGGTCGCCAGGGGGAGAGCCGTACCGTGTGGTCCAAAGTCCTCAGTCGGGTCGGCGAGCGGTTCCCCGGGCTGAAGGCGCGGCTGGGCGACGGCGTCCCCCGCGACCTGCCGGCCTTCGGCGTCAGCCTGGCGTTCCACGTCGCGATCCTCGCGACCCTGGGCGCGATGGGCATCGCGGCCAACGCCGAGCTGAGGCGCGAGATCACCAGCCAGGTCTTCGACAACACGATCCCGTCGTTCGACAAGACGGAGATCCAGGACATGGACCAGCCGGACATGCCGGCGGTCGTCAACTCGATCGGCTCCAGCGCGCCGAACTTCAGCGTGCTGGCCAAGGAGGGCTCGTCGGCCCCGCCGGTGGCGGCCAAGGCCGACGGCTCGAACCCGACGATGATGCTGAACGCCGGCGCCGTCACCCGGCCGGGCGAGATCGCCATGCCCTCGGCGATGACCATCGGCCAGAACGTCTCGATCAAGGGCAGCGGCGCCGAGCACGTCGGCGGCGTCGAGGGGGCGGTCGACCGGGTCGCCATGGAGCTGCTCAACCGGCTCGAACGGGGCAAGACCCTGGTCGTCTGGGCGTTCGACGCCTCGGGCAGCCTCCAGGTCGAGCGCGAGAAGCTCGCCAAGCACATCGAGCAGGTCTACGCCCACATCAACCAGCTCGACAAGGACCAGATCGCCGCCGGCGACGCCCTGATGACGATGGTCGTCGCCTTCGGCCAGAACCGCAAGGCGATGCTCCCCGAGCCGACCAACGACCAGGCCGCCATCATCAGCGCCATCCGCGAGGTCCCGCTCGACACCACGGGCGTCGAGAGCACGTTCCAGACGGTCACCAACATCGTCAAGAACTGGGGCAAGTTCAAGGACGCCAAGGGGCAGGCCTACCAGACGATCGTGATCGTCGTCACCGACGAGGTCGGCGACGACGAGCCGCAGCTCGAAGGGGCCATCTCCGCCGCGTCGGCCGCCAAGGTCCCCGTCTACGTCCTCGGCTCGCCCGCCCTGTTCGGCAAGATCGAGGGGCGGATGAACTACACCGACCCCAAGACCAAGAAGGTCCACTACAACCTGCCGGTCCGCCAGGGGCCCGAGAGCGTCGCCCTGGAGACGATCCACCTGCCGTTCTGGTACGGCGGCGACCAGTACGACAACCTCGACGCCGGCTTCGGCCCCTACGCCCTCAGCCGGATGGCCGGCGCCACCGGCGGGATCTACTTCATCACCCGGATGGGCCCCAGCCGGCTCACCTTCGACCCCAACGCGATGCGCGAGTACCGGCCCGACTGGGTGAGCACAGAGCAGTACGCCAAGGCCCTCCAGAAGGACCCGATCCGGGGGGCCGTCATCCAGGCCGCCCTGGTCACCCAGCAGCAGCTCCCCGGCCAGCCCGGCCTGACCTTCCCGTCGGCCGACTCCCCCGAGTTCAAGGAGGCGATGGCCCGGAACCAGGAGACCGTCGCCCGGGTCGAGTACACGGTCAACGAGGCCCTGACGCCGATCACGGGAGTCTCCAAGCTCCGCGACCGCGAGACCTCCCGCCGCTGGCAGGCCCACTATGACCTGATCCGCGGCCGGCTCCTGGCCATGAAGATCCGCTGCGCCGAGTATCAGACCGCCTGCGCCAAGATGAAGAAGGACGCCCCCAAGTTCAAGGACGCCAAGTCCAACGCCTGGAAGCTCGTGCCGACCGAGGAGATCCTCTCCGGCCCCAAGGTCGAGACCGTCGCCAAGGAGACCCGGGCCCTGCTGAAGCGCGTGGTCGACGACCACCCCAACACCCCGTGGGCCCTCCTCGCCCAGCGCGAGCTGAAGGACCCCTTCGGCTTCAAATGGGTCGAGACCACCGTCCCGCCCCCGCCCAAGCGCAACGAGGCCGAGGCGGCCGCAGCCAAGAAGAAGGCCGCGATGAAGAAAGACATGCCCAAGGAGCCCGAGATCAAGCTCTGATCGCGGGCGCCGGGCCTGGCCGTCCTGGGAGGCGGGCCGGGTTCGTGCTACCGTGAGAGGACGCGACGCCGCCCCGGACGATCCCAGACCGACCGCCCTCCGGGCCGATCGCCCCGCCGAAGACACGTCAGCTTGCCGACGACTCGGCCGGACCCCCGGCCCCGCGCATAGGGGACGAAGCGACATGGAACTGCACGTATCGGTCCCGCCGTCGAGCGACGGGAACTACGACCTGGCCGACGTCACCGGCCCGCCGCCCGCCGCCCCGGTCGACCCCGAGGCGAAGCTGACCGACGAGGTCGCCAACGACCCGGCCGTCGAGGCGGCCCAGGTCGCCACCGGCCAGTTCGCCTCGCTCTCGGAGCCGGGCATCGACGAGGTCGCCCCGGCTCCGGCTCCGGAACCCGCCGCCGCGCCGCCGCCCGTCGAGGGGGGCAAGCCGGCCGACGAGGGCAAGCCGGCCGAGGCCGGCCCCAAGCTCAGGCGCAAGCGCCGGCCCGTCCGGAGGCGTTCCGACCTCCCCGCCTGGGTCGTCTCGGCCCTGATCCACGTCGGCATCCTCGGCGGCCTGGCCGCCGTGGCGACGACCTCGGGCGAGGTCGTCAAGCGGCTCGCCAACCTCGACTCGTCCCTGGTCTCGAACCCGGGCTCGGCCGAGGAGCTGACCAAGATCTACGCCGACCCGGCCGACACCGCGCGGACCGACCTCACCGGCGACACCGACTCGTCCACCGCGGGCTCGGGCGTCGGGTTCGCCTCGAACATCGGCGCGGCCCCCTCGGCCACCCCCGCCGTCTCCCGGTCCGGCCGGGCGGTCAGCGAGAAGACCAGCCTGCCGACCATGCCGACCATCTCCGTCCCCTCCGGCCTCAAGTCGATGCCCAGCATGCCCAGCCGCGACCTCAGCGGCGGCGGGATGATCGGCGGCGACGTCACCTTCGCCGCCGGGGAGGTGGGCGAGGCGCTCGACCAGATCGCCCGCGAGATCCTCCGCCACCTCACCCAGCACAAGCTGACGGTCGTCTGGCTCTTCGACGAGTCCGAGAGCATGAAGGACGACCAGAAGGAGATCCGCAAGAAGTTCGACCGGGTCGTCACCGAGCTGAAGATCAACCAGCCCGACGACGTCCCCGCCGCCAAGGGCAAGAAGAAGTCGAGCGGGCCGCCCCTGAGCCACGCCATCGTCGGCTTCGGCGACGATGTCCACTTCGAGCAGGAGAAGCCCACGACCGACATCGAGGTCATCGGCCGGGCCATCGACCGGCTCCGGGTCGACTCGACCGGCAAGGAGAACACGATGTCGGCCATCGCCAAGGTGATCGCCCACTACAACAACCTGATCTCCGAGGACCGCAAGCTCCTGATCGTCCTCGTGACCGACGAGTCGGGCGACGACGGCGACTACGTCGAGGAGGCCCGCCAGGCCGCCGTCAGCCGCGACGTGCCGATCTACGTCATCGGCCGCCAGGCCCTCTTCGGCACCGACCACCTCACGATCCAGTACACCGACCCCGTCACCAAGGACATCTTCTGGGTCGGCATCAAGCGCGGCCCGGAGACCGCCGGCTTCGAGGCGCTCCAGTACGACGGCCTCCATCGCCGCTGGGACGAGCTCCCCTCCGGCTTCGCCCCCTACGAGCTGGCCCGCCTGGCCAAGGACACCGCCGGCATCTACTTCATCCTCCCCAGCGAGGAAGAGCTGCGCATCCACCGCCGCGAGAAGGCGTACTCGATCCAGGCCCTCAAGGAGTACGTCCCCGACTACGAGAGCCGCGCCGCCTACTTCGAGCGGAGGACCAAGTCGGAGTTCCGCCGGACCCTCTTCGATGTCATCCAGGAGACGAGCAAGTACCCCTTCCGCCACCACTTCCCGGTCTTCCCCGACCAGCTCCTGCCGGCGATCGAGCAGGAATTGCCGGTCGTCACCGTCCGGCTCAACGCCCTGATCAAGATCGAGGAGCGGCTCAAGCAGCTCGAGAAGCTCCGCAACCGAGAGCCCGAGAAGCGCTGGCAGGCCGCGTATGACCTGATGCTCGCCCAGGTCGTCGCCTATCAGATCAAGGCTTACGAGTATCGCGCCAACCTCCTGGAGATGGCCGCCAAGCCCCCCAAGCCGACCACGATGCCGAACCCCGAGCTGTTCGTCGACTGGACGCTGGACCACTCGCACGAGTCGAAGGCCCCCAAGGAGAAGACCGAGAAGGTCTACGCCGAGGCGATGCGGCTGATGAAGCTCGTCGTCGAACGCCACCCCAACACCCCCTGGGCCGACCTCGCCCAGGACGAGATCAACCGGGGCTTCAGCGTGAAGCGCAACGAGTGGCACCACAAGCACAGCACCCGCTACGAGGAACGGGCCAAGCTCGTGCCGAAGTTCTGAGCGGTGAGTCGTTCTCCCGGCCGGGATCGAATCAGGCGGCACCGAGCATGGCACGTCGTCTGTTCACGGTCGAAGACAGGTTCTCCATCAAGGGGCGAGGGCTGGTACCGGTCCCGGGCATCGTCCCGCAGGGCGCGGAACGATTCCGTGTCGGCGACCCGATCATGATCAGACGACCCGACGGCTCGTGTCTCGGATCGACCATCGCCGGCATTGAGATGGTCCATGCCTCGCCGCCCAGGCCGAAGAATGAAATCGTCATCGTGTTGAAGGATCTGAGCAAGGAAGATGTCCCCATCGGCTCCGAAATCTGGTCGACCGACGCCTGACCTCGCGCCGCCGCTGGACCAGGCCCGCCGCTGCGGTCTTGTCGCGGGGTGGTGGGCTGTGCCCACCCTGCAAGAGCTGATTTGATCGTGCCGAGAACCGAAGCGACGCCCCCTGACATCAACACCCTCGAAACCCGACGGCTGGCGGAGCAGGCGAGGCTCGACGGGCTCCGAGGGGCGGCCGAGCGGAACAAGCTCGGCCAGTTCGCCACTCCGCCCGCGCTGGCGCTGGCGATCGCCGAGCATGCCAGGAGGCTCCGCGAGGGCCGGGGGCATCGCGACCCGGTCCGGTTCCTCGACCCTGCTCTAGGATCGGGGGCATTCTTCGAGGCCCTCCGCCGCGCGTTCCTTGGCGGCTCGATCGCCGAGGCTTCCGGGATCGAGATCGACCCGGCGTTCGCCTCGGTCGGGTCCAGACTCTGGGGCGGGAG
>JAJYDH010000440.1 GCA_021777685.1 Planctomycetota bacterium
CGCCGAGCTGAAGGCCGCTGAGGCCGACCTCAAGAAGCTCCGCGACAAGCAGGCCGAGAACCTCAAGAAGACCCAGCAGGCCCGCCAGAATCCCGACCCCCAGCAGCGGGCCGACGAGCTCAAGAAGCTCGCCAAGGAGCAGAAGCAGATCCAGGAAGACCTCAAGAAGCAGCTCCAGAAGCTCGCCAAGCTCAACAATCAGGCCGGCGCCAAGCCGGGCCAGAAGGCCGCCGACGAGATGGCCAGGGCCCAGGGCGAGCTCGACCAGGACGACGGCGAGCAGGCCGAGAACGACCAGGAAGAGGCCCTGGAAAACCTCAAGCAGGCCCAGGAAGAGGTCGCCGACGCCCGCAAGGAGGCCGAGGAACAACTGGCGATGGAGCAGATCGCCAAGATGGCCGACGCCCTCAAGTCGGTCGGCGAGCGCCAGAACAAGATGGTCGAGGAGACCAACCGCTACGAGAAGGCCCGGGCCGAGAACGACGGCAAGCTCACACTCGCCCAGCGGGCCGGCGTCAAGGAACTCGGCCGCGTCCAGTCCGGACTGAGGGACGAGACCTCCGAGCTGATCGACCGCCTGGGCGAGGGCGCCCCCGTCTTCGGCCTGACCCTCAAGAAGGCCCAGAAGGCGATGGAAGACGCGGCCCAGAGGCTGCAAGACCTCAAGACCGACGACACCACCGTCCGCGCCGAGAAGCTCGCCTCCGCCCGGTTCCAGCAGCTCGTCGACTCGCTCAAGCCCGACAAGGCCAAGGGGGGAGCCGGCCAGCAGCAGCAGCAGGGCGGAGACCAGCAAGGACAGGGCGGCCAGCAGCGGGCCCAGGGCGACGGAATCCCCGCCGCCGCGCAGATCAAGATGCTCAAGTCGCTCCAGGAGGAGCTGAACGAGCGGACCGACTTCTTCGACGAGCTGCTCCGACGCCACAAGGAGCTGAATCCCGACCAGACCGCCGAGCTCGACAAGCTCCACGAGGACCAGGGGACCCTGGCCGACCTCGTTCGCGACCTGACCAAACCCAGGAAAGACGACGGGGAGCAATGACCATGACCTCGACCCGCTCGTGGATCGCGGCGACCTTGACGGCCGCCTCGCTGGCCCTCGCCGTCTGGGCCTCGCCCGCCTCCGCCCAGGACAAGCCCAAGGACGAGGGGCTCGACAGGCTCCTCGAAAAGCTCGACGAGAAGCCCGGCCCCAAGGACGCCGCACCCGACAAGGACAAGCCAAAGTCTCCCGGCCAGGTCGCGCCCAAGGACGAGGGGCTCGACAAGCTCCTCGAAGGGCTCGGCCAGCCCAAAGATACCCCCGCGCCCGAAGACAAGAAGCCAGGCGGCCCCGGCGCCGACGCTCCCAGGCCCCCCATGCCCGGCCAGACCAAATCCGACGACCTGAACGCCGACGACAAGGCCCTCGACAAGGACCTGGAGCGGATCACCGGCAAGAAAGAAGCTCCCAAGAACAAACGCGACCGCAAGGCCGAGGAAGAGACAGGGCCCCTCGGCCAGGTCATCAAGGAGATGCGCGACGTCGAGGAGCGGCTCGGCCAGCCCGACACCGGCGAGGAGACCCGGAAGAAGCAGACCGAGATCGTCAAGAACCTCGAACAGCTCATCGAGCAGATGAAGAACGCCCCCAGCCAGGCCCAGGGGCTGAAGATGATCCGCCAGGGCCAGAAGCCGGGCACTCAGCCCGGCAACAAGCCGGGCGAACAGCCGGGAGCCCAGGCCAACGGCCCGCCGCCCACCAGGCCCGCCACGCCCAAGAATCCGCCGATCCCGACCGAGCTGGCCAAGTCGATCTGGGGCCAGCTCCCCGCGCAGCTCCGCGACGAGATGGGCAACGTCCTCAACGAGCACCCCCTGCCGACCCGGGCCGACCTGATCCGGCTCTACTACCTGTCGCTCGGGAACAAGAACCCCGGCCGCGAGGAGTGACGCCGCCATGCCCAGCTCGAACCTGTTGCGGAATGGCCGGCTTGCCCTCCTCGGCCTCCTGATCGTCCCGGCCTGGATCGGCACGGCCCCGGCCCAGGACCCGGCGCCCGCCCCGAAGCCCGCCGCGGGCGGCCAGAAGGAAGAAGGCGGCTTCGCCGAGCCCCGCAAGGGGGACGTCCCCGAAGGAGCGGCCGAGCAGGTGACGCCCGAGACCGACCGGGCCATCGAGTCGGGCCTGGCCTGGCTCGCCAAGCAGCAGAACGCCGACGGATCCTACGGCTCGGGGGCCTACCGGGGGAACATCGCCGTCACCAGCCTGGCGGGGCTCGCCTTCATGGCCAACGGCTCCAGCCCGGGCCGGGGGCCTTACGGACCGCAGGTGGACAAGGCCCTCCAGTACGTCATGGACAACACCGCCCCCTCGGGCTTCATCTCCGTCCAGAACGCGGGCACGCACGGGCCGATGTACTCGCACGGCTTCGGGACCCTGTTCCTGGCCGAGGCCTACGGGATGTCGAGGAAGCCCGAGATCCGCGAGAAGCTCACCAACGCCGTCCGGCTGATCATCGACACCCAGAACGCCGAGGGGGGCTGGCGCTACCAGCCGGTCCGCCGGGACGCCGACCTCTCGGTGACGATCTGCCAGATCAACGCCCTCCGGGCCGCCCGGAACGCCGGCCTCTTCGTCCCCAAGGAGACGGTCGACGCCTGCATCCGCTACGTCAAGCAGTCGCAGAACTCCGACGGCGGCTTTCGCTACATGATCCAGGGGGGCGCCAGCGCCTTCCCCCGGTCGGCCGCCGGGGTCGTCGCCCTCTACAGCGCCTCGGTCTACGACGCCGACGAGGTCAAGCGCGGGATCGATTACCTCAAGCAGTTCATGCCCGAGATCAAGTTCGGCCAGCGGTACAGCCACTACTACTACGGCCACTACTACGCGGCCCAGGCCATGTGGATCAGGGGCGGCGACGACTGGAACACCTGGTATCCGGCGATCCGCGACGAGTTGGTCCGCCGCCAATTGCCCGCCGGCTTCTGGCAGGACTCGATCTGCCACGAATACGGCACGGCGATGGCCCTGATCATCCTCCAGATGCCCAACAACTTCCTCCCGATCTTCCAGCGCTGAGCCGAAGGGGCGCCCGCCGATGTCCGGAACACGCCTCTTCTCGACGGCGGCGGCCCTCCTGGCCGTCGCCCTCTCGTCCGCCAGGGCCGAGGACCCGCCGCAGGCCGGCACGGTCCCCTCGGACCCGATCTTCAACGCGCTCCTGGTCGACGGCTCGACCGCCTCGGGCCTGGTCCGCCGGCTCGACGACAAGGGCGGCGTGACCCTCGTCTCCGCCGAGGGGGCCGAGCGGACCATCCCGACCGATCGGCTGGTCAAGCTGACCCGCGACGGCGCCTCGCCGCCGACGCCCAACGAGTGGCGGGACGTCGTCCTCTTCCCCGACGGCGACCGCCTGGCCCACTGCAAGGTCGGCCAGGCGGGCGAGTTCAACCTCGGCGTCCAGTCGCCCGCGTTCGAGGAGCTGGCCGTCCCGCTCGACAGCCTGCTCGGGCTGATCCTCGACCCCGACCCCGCCTCGGTCGACGCCCTGACCGCCCGGGTCCGCTCCGAGCCGCGGGACTCCGAGCTGCTCTGGCTGGCCAACGGCGACAAGCTCCCCGGCCTCTTCGCCGGCCTGGACGAGAAGACGCTGACGTTCCAGCCGCCGACCGGCAAGGTCGAGCTTCCCCGCGCCGGCGTGATGGCGCTGGGCTTCGCCCCGGGCCAGGTGGTCTATCGCCGTCCGGCCGGCCCGTTCTTCGAGCTGACGCTGGTCGACGGGTCGAGGATCGGCGTGACCGGCGCCCGGCTCGATCGCGGCCGGATCGTCGCGACCACGCGGTTCAAGGCCGAGGTCCGGCTCCCCATCGGCGACCTGGCCCGCGTCCACGCGATCAACGCCTCGGCGCTCTATCTCTCCGACCGCGAGGCGAGCGCCACGAGCTACGAGCCCTACATCGGCCCGACCCGCCCCTACCGTCGGAACTCGACCGTGGCCGGCGAGGCCATCCGCCTGGGCGGGGTCTCCTACGACCGCGGCCTGGGCACGCAGAGCCGGACCCTGCTGGCCTACAAGCTGGAGCCGGGCTCGAAGCGGTTCCAGGCCACCGTCGGCGTCGACGACCGCGCGGGGCCGCTCGGGAACGTCGTCTTCAAGGTCCGGGTCGACGACAAGATCCTGTTCGAATCCCCGCCGATGGCCGCGGGCGAGGCCCCCAGGGCCGTGGACGTCGACCTCGCCGGGGCCGGGCTCCTGATCCTGATGACCGAGTTCGGCGAGCGCGGCGACGTCCAGGACCTGGCCGACTGGGCCGAAGCCCGGATCATCCGCTGAGGAGATGACCGGGGCGATCCCCCTCATGCATGATCCCGAATTCCGGGCCGACCATTGCCCGATCGTATATTTGCGAGATAAAATCCGGGGTCGAGAATGCGGGCCCTGAAATTTATGTGCTCGATCCGGCGACGCAACGAAGGGCGGCCATGAGACAGACCGAGAAGGACGTCGCCCCCGAGGCGTTAAACGACCTTGGCCAGCTAGGTTCGGCGGTCGGGCATCATGTGATCAACGCCTTCAGCGCGATCGTCAGCAACGCCGAGCTTCTCCGGATCAAGGCCGCCAGCACCTCGACGATCGATCCCGTGGCGATCGCCGACATGATCATCGGCACCGCGCTGGAGGCGTCCTCGGTCGCCCGCCGGCTGATCGACTACACGCGGCCGATCACGACCATCGGCCGCGACCTGGTCGAACTCGACCGGCTGGTCGCGGATCACGTGGGAGCCCGCCGCGAGGCCGAGTCCGGCGGCGTCTCCTGGTCGACCCGGCTCGACCCCGTCCCGCCGATCCTGGGGAATGCCGAGCAGCTTCGAACGATGCTCGACCTCCTGGTCGCCAATGCCCGCGAGGCGATGGAGAAGGGCCCCGAGAAGACGATCATGCTCTCGACCTCGATCGACTCGCGGGGTTGGGTGATGCTGGAGGTCCGGGACACCGGCCTGGGGATGGCGCCGGAGGTGCTCGAACGGGCCGTCGAGCCGTTCTTCTCGACCAAGGCCGGGCACATCGGCGTCGGCCTGAGCATCGCCAACGGGATCTGGCGGAGGCACCGAGGGACCCTCTCGCTCCGGAGCCGGCCCGGAGAGGGGACCTCGTTGAAGCTCTGCGTCGAGCCCTGCGGCCCCTGACGGATGAGGGCCGCACGCTCGTCGCGGTCAGTCCGCGGCCGTCGGCGCGTATTCCGCCAGGCATTCGCGGGTGAGCCGGTCCAGGTCGTCGCAGAGGGCGAGCATCGTCCGTGCCTGCTTCCGCTCCGCCTCACCGAGCGGGCGGGCCGGG